>NZ_JAESLH010000038.1:0-2084 GCF_017892545.1 Staphylococcus sp. GDY8P67P | reverse complement strand
ACCCCTAATCATTAAAATGATAAGGGGTTCTATAAAAAAAGTTCCATTTTACTCTTGCTTTATGATTTGAGTAGATGTTATAATACTGTGGTCGCGCTCATAGAGCGTTCATTTCGTCACGAAATGTAGAAGAGTGGGAGGACAAAACTGAGTCCTGTGACCACATCACGATATCAAGGAGGTGCACATCGTGGCTAAAAAAGTAGAAAAAGTTGTTAAATTACAAATTCCTGCAGGTAAAGCAAACCCAGCACCACCAGTTGGTCCAGCATTAGGTCAAGCAGGTGTGAACATTATGGGATTCTGTAAGGAATTCAACGCACGTACACAAGAAGATGCAGGTTTAATTATTCCGGTAGAAATCAGTGTTTATGAAGATCGTTCATTTACATTCATTACAAAAACACCACCGGCTCCAGTACTACTTAAAAAAGCAGCTGGCGTTGAGAAAGGTTCTGGTGAACCTAACAAAAACAAAGTTGCTACAGTAACTAAAGATCAAGTACGTGAAATTGCAAACCAAAAAATGCAAGATTTAAACGCTGCAGACGAAGAAGCAGCTATGCGTATTATCGAAGGTACTGCACGTAGTATGGGTATCACAGTTCAATAATATTAAAAAATTAACGAAAACATAGATTGACGATGAAGCAGATGACAGAAATGACAAACAGGATCAAAGCGTTCAATATTGTCGTAATAAGAGGGAAATTGTCATTTATTTAGGAAGTGTTTCCTGAGATGAAATATGATTAAAACCTCTCTGTTATCTGCTCTTAACTTGCAAATGCGAGTAAATGTGGGAGGAAATTCCGCTAAAACCACTAAAGGAGGACATGAAATGGCTAAGAAAAGTAAAAGATTTCAAGAAGTAGCTAATAAAATTGACCGCCAAAAACACTATAGTGTGGAAGAAGCAGTTGAATTAGCTAAAGAAACAAGTATCGCTAACTTTGACGCATCAGTTGAAGTAGCATTCCGTTTAGGAATTGATACACGTAAAAATGATCAACAAATCCGTGGTGCAGTTGTACTTCCAAATGGTACAGGTAAATCACAACGTGTATTGGTATTCGCAAAAGGAGACAAAGCAGCTGAAGCAGAAGCAGCAGGTGCAGATTTCGTTGGTGAAGGTGAATATGTTCAACAAATCCAACAAGGTTGGTTTGACTTTGACGTAGTAGTAGCTACACCAGATATGATGGGTGAAGTTGGTAAACTTGGTCGTGTATTAGGACCTAAAGGTTTAATGCCAAACCCTAAAACTGGAACTGTAACAATGGACGTTACAAAAGCAGTTGAAGAAATCAAAGCAGGTAAAGTAGAATATCGTGCTGAAAAAGCTGGTATTGTACATGCTTCTATTGGTAAAGTATCATTTGATACTGACAAACTTGTTGAAAACTTCAAAGCTTTACAAGATGTGTTAACTAAAGCAAAACCATCTTCAGCTAAAGGTACTTACTTCAAATCTGTTGCTGTTACAACAACAATGGGTCCTGGCGTAAAAGTCGATACTTCTAGCTTCAAACTTTAATCTTAAATATAAATGATGATAAGACTGGATGGATATATTCAGTCTTATCTTTAAAAATATATTGACATATTATATTTAACCAGTTATATTGGTTAATGTATTATTTTACCTAAGACAGTAGGAGTTAGTCATAACTTAAAAATAATCCTACCGAGGCTAAAATTGACTTGAACGTGAAGATTTTTAGATCTTTCAAGCACTTTTTGCCGTGGGTAGAAAGTGCTTTTTTTATTGAGATAAAGTTGTTAATTGACGTAATTAGCAGTTGTAATCAAGATTAAAAGCACCAAATAAAAAAACTATGGAGGTGTCTAAATGTCTGCTATCATCGAAGCTAAAAAACAACAAGTTGATGTAATTGCTGAATCATTAAAGAATTCAGTATCTACTGTAATCGTTGACTACCGCGGTCTAACTGTTTCAGAAGTAACTGAATTACGTTCACAATTACGTGAAGCTGGCGTTGAATTCAAAGTATTGAAAAATACAATGGTTCGCCGTGCTGCTGATCAAGTTGGCTTAGAAGATTTAAATGAACACTTAGTAG
>NZ_JAESLH010000037.1:0-10200 GCF_017892545.1 Staphylococcus sp. GDY8P67P | reverse complement strand
TTTCTATCCAATGTCCTAATAGCATAATTAAAATTAAGGTTGCTAATTCCCAAAAAAAGTCCATTGTATGACCAGTTGCACTACTAAAGTTATTCATATAAAAAGCATACAAGCTATAAATATAAGCTACTGAAATACCTAGGGCAACTAAGGTCATCATGCCTGGTTTTTTTGTAGCAATTTCATCTTTACCACCAGACAAGAACGGTTTACCACCATAAAAGAATAAAATTGTACTTAATATTAACACTACCCATTCAGAACCTGGAAATGTGAATTGAAAAGGTAAGTTAACACCCATCATTGGCGATAAAAGAATGATAGGTATTGCAAAAATTAATGAAACAAAAAACTTAACTTTAAAATTTCCATGATGATGTGCATGGCCACTATGATGATGTGAGGCATGGTTATCATGATGCATGTGATTGGAATGATTCATGTGATTTTGATGATTATGCTCTTCACCATTATTATTCAAATTAACCCCTCCTATTTATGAAAATATTATATTAGCTATACTTATACTATAACACATACCTCCTAGGGGTATAAATGTTTTCGATTTATCTCCATTTATGGATTTATTTATATCATTCCGAAAATGATGTCTCCACGTCCTACATTAGACCTTGTCATCGATGTTTAAAACAAGGTTTTAATTAAATGTATTATTGCAAAAAGCATTATCTATATAGATAATTGTCTATATAGATGATAATCTATAATAAAGGAGGGATGACATCCATATGTCTTATAAGGAACTATCATTACAATTAAAAATTTTATCGGATCCAAGTCGATTAGAAATATTAGACTTATTATCTTGCGGTGAATTATGTGCTTGTGATTTATTAGCGTATTTTCAATTTTCACAACCTACATTAAGTCATCATATGAAAATTCTAGTAGATAATGAATTAGTATCTACACGAAAAGACGGTACTAAGCGCATGTACCGACTTAATCATAAGTCCTTAGATTCAATCAACAATGAATTAACTTATATTAGCTCTCCTACTCAACAATGTATGTGTAAAAAGATAAAGACAGGTGAATGTACATAATGACTATTCTAGCGATTATTATTTTTCTTTTAACTCTCATGTTTGTTATTTGGCAACCTAAGGGGTTAGATATTGGTATTACAGCTTTAATTGGAGCTGTCGTTGCGATTATTACAGGGGTCGTAAGTTTTTCAGATGTAATAGAAGTAACAGGGATTGTTTGGAATGCTACTTTAACCTTTGTAGCTGTTATTCTTATTTCATTAATATTAGATGAAATTGGATTTTTTGAATGGTCCGCGATACATATGGTCAAAGCGTCAAACGGTAACGGCTTAAAAATGTTTGTTTTTATTATGTTATTAGGGTCAGTTGTAGCAGCATTTTTCGCAAATGATGGGGCTGCTTTAATCTTAACGCCTATTGTATTAGCGATGGTAAGGAATCTAGGATTTAACAAAAAAGTGATTTTTCCTTTTATAATTGCCAGTGGTTTCATCGCTGATACGACATCACTACCTTTAATTGTAAGTAACTTAGTGAATATTGTTTCAGCAGATTACTTTAATATTGGATTTATTGAATATTTTAGTCGAATGATTATACCTAATATATTCTCTCTAATTGCCAGTATTCTCGTCTTATGGGTATATTTCAGAACATCCATACCTAAAAGGTTCGATACAGAAAATCTATCAGATCCTAAAAGTGCAATTAAAGATTCTAAATTATTTAAGATTTCATGGATTGTATTAGCAATACTACTTGTGGGTTATCTTGTTAGTGAGTTTATACAAATACCTGTATCAATCATTGCTGGTATTATTGCTATTATCTTTGTACTGTTAGCTCGCAATTCCGAAGCTGTGCATACGAAACAAGTAATTAAAGGTGCACCATGGAATATTGTCCTATTTTCAATTGGTATGTATTTAGTCGTATTCGGCTTGAAAAACGTAGGCATCACCACAATTTTAGCTGATGCATTATCCAATATTTCAAGTTATGGACTATTCAGTAGTGTTATGGGCATGGGCTTTATATCTGCTTTGTTATCATCAATTATGAATAATATGCCTACAGTTTTAATAGATGCAATTGCTATCGGACAATCGAATGTAGTTGGAACAATTAAAGAAGGTATGGTTTATGCGAATGTCATAGGTTCTGATTTAGGACCTAAAATAACACCGATTGGTTCTTTAGCAACATTATTGTGGCTACATGTCTTAACACAAAAAGGTGTGAAGATTTCGTGGGGAACTTACTTTAAAACTGGAATAATCATTACTATTCCAGTCCTATTTGTAACACTCTTAGGTTTATACCTTACACTAATCATATTTTAAGAAAAGAGGCTTTAATTATGGATAAGAAAACAATTTATTTTATATGTACTGGTAACTCTTGTCGTAGCCAAATGGCTGAAGGTTGGGGAAAGGAAATATTGGGCAAAGATTGGAATGTCTATTCTGCTGGTATTGAAACACATGGTGTTAATCCTAAAGCAATAGAAGCTATGAAAGAAGTAGATATTGATATATCAAACCATACGTCAGACTTAATTGATAATGACATTTTAAAACAATCAGATTTGGTCGTAACGTTATGTAGCAATGCAGACAATAATTGTCCTATTTTACCACCAAACGTTAAAAAAGAGCATTGGGGTTTTGATGATCCAGCAGGTAAAGAATGGTCAGAATTCCAACGTGTTAGAGATGAAATAGGTAATACAATTAAAGATTTTAGTAAAAACATCAAGTAGATACTTGATGTTTTTTACTACTAGTTCACTGTTTTTAAACTTAATAAATTAATTGACAAGAATATTTACACACATTAAAATCGAATTACGATATCGTAATTCGATTTTAACTAAGGAGAGATATATTGAAAAGTAAAATACAACGAAAAATATTTTTAGGATTTATCTATATCCATATATTACATCATGCAAGTGAAGATAAAATATATGGGGCTTGGATGATTAAAGAATTAGAAGACCATGGATATGATATGAGTCCTGGTACCCTTTATCCAATATTCCATACACTAGAAAACGAGAACCTTTTAAAAAGTACAACGAAAACTGTAAATGGAAAAAGTAGAAAATACTATTCAATAACTCCAGAAGGTGAAAAGTTTTTAGAAGAATCTAGAGAAAAATTAAAAGAGTTAACTAACGAAATATAAGGAGATCTTTATGTATAAATATATAAACATTTTTTTGGTAGCATTAAAACTTGGTTTATTATCATTTGGTGGACCTACAGCCCATTTAGGCTATTTTTATGATGAATACGTAAAAAAAAGAAAATGGCTTGATGAAAAAGAGTACTCTGATTTGGTAGCACTGTGTCAGTTTTTACCTGGGCCAGCTAGTAGCCAAGTTGGTATTGGTATAGGAACTATAAGAGGAGGCATCGGCGGAGGTATTATCTCATTTATCGGATTTACAATCCCTTCTGTAATTATACTGATGATTTTTTCAACGTTATTTACAAATAGTGATGCGAATTTCACTTGGATGCAAGGTTTAAAACTAGTAGCTGTTGCTATTGTTGCCCAAGCAATTATAGGAATGGGAAAAAAATTAACAAATACTAAAACCACTAT
Organism: Staphylococcus sp. GDY8P67P; assembly: GCF_017892545.1. Taxonomy (NCBI): domain Bacteria; kingdom Bacillati; phylum Bacillota; class Bacilli; order Caryophanales; family Staphylococcaceae; genus Staphylococcus; species Staphylococcus sp. GDY8P67P. Next base: position 6,574 of record NZ_JAESLH010000037.1, on the reverse strand, counting down.
TGCATTGGCATTATTTGTTCTTATATTATCATTAGTAATAAATAATCTTTATATACAAGTCATTGCACTATCAATAACTGGTATATATGGTCTCATCTTTCTAAAACAAACTTCAACAGATAGAACTAAAACAAAAAACAAATCATTTAAGTTACCTAAAAAGTTAGGTTTTATTTCTTTATCATTATTCTTTTTACTATTAACTGTTTTACCTATAGCTAGTTCTATGACAAATAATCTATGGTTAAAAATGTTTGATAGTTTTTATAGGTCAGGTTCTTTAGTTTTTGGGGGAGGACATGTTGTTTTGCCTTTATTGAAAAATGAGTTTGTACCATCAGGATTAATATCACCCGATAACTTCATAACAGGTTATGCTGCTGCTCAAGCTGTACCCGGACCGTTATTTACGTTTGCTTCATATATTGGGATGTCTATAGAAGGTGTTGGAGGAGCAATACTGGCTACTATTGCTATTTTCCTACCAGCGTTTCTTTTGTTATTTGGAATTTTGCCATTCTGGGATAATATTAAATCTAATATTTATGCTGAAGGATTTTTAAAAGGAATAAGTGCAGGTGTAGTCGGTATTCTTATTGCTGCTTTTTATAACCCGATTTGGACTTCAACGATTAAATCAGAATTAGATTTTGCTTTAGCTAGCTCATTATTCGTATTCCTGGTGTATTATAAATTACCTTCCTGGTCTATTGTACTAATAGGCATTATAATAGGTATAATGTTTTACTAATCTTTCTCATTCATAATCAAAGAATAAATTTTATACCTGAATAATTCATAGTTTTACTAATAGTCTTTCCTAACATTGATTTAATAGTCTTTAAAGTATTCTGCTTCATCACCCATTAGGTGATGAAAAAAGAACCCCTTTCTGATTTAGCGGACAAATACTTTGACCTAATCTCAGAAGATATAAAAGAAAAAATAATAAAATATCCGATTTATACTTTGTATAAAGAACTAAAGTAGTTAGCAAATCATTTACAGCAAATCACTATGTTCCACATACCATTTTACATACTTACCTTATCCACGACACATGTTGAGATAGTATCGAAGATAAAGAAAGTTGCTCCATGTTGTTTTTGCGAGATGGGGAAATCAAAGCCACATTGACAACCATGATGAATAAGCTTGCTTTCAGTCATAAGCTAATCCTAGAACCACTTTTCAAGTCAGTTAGCCAAATCGATGAAGAAAGCGACCGTGAAAGAATGGACGCTATTGATAAGCTAATGGAGCAACTATTGGAAGAACGCAATACCCTTATTGCACTGATGTCCAAAGGTTTCCTAGAACCTGCTCTTTTTAATCAGGAACGAAATGTTTTAGATAGTGAGATTAAAAATCTTACTACCGAAAAAACAAACCTGGTAACGAACTCTGCGAGTGGGGTTTTGCGAGCAAACGAGATAAAGGACCTCATTAATTATGTGTCAGCAGATAATTTTAATGGTGACTACACGGAAGAACTATTTGAAGAATTTGTAGTGAACATCATTGTAAATTCCAGGGATGAGCTGACATTCAATTTGAAATGCGGTCTTTCCCTGAAAGAAAAGGTGGTGAGATAAATTGCATATATTCCATATGGATACAAAATTCAAGATGGAGTGGTTACTGTCGATGAAAAGGCAGCAGGTCAAGTAAAGGTATTCTTTGAGAAATACATATCAGGACTATCCCTTACAGTGGCTGGCGAACAGGCAGGTATTGAAAAGACACATTCTGTGATGGGGCGCATTTTGAAAAACGTCAACTACCTTGGAAATGATACGTATCCAGCAATTATTGATAAAGAGATATTTGATAAAGCTGAAGAAGTTAGAGATAAACGTGCAAAAGATTTAGGACGAGTGGTAGAGCTTGCCGCTTTCACCTCTCCCCCTCCCAAAGAACGATTCAAAATGAAAAAGGCAGATAATAAGATGCCAGTGGATCCTTTTGAACGAGCAGAATACTTATACAGTCTGATAGAAAGCGAGGAATAAAGTGACAGAGAAAAATATAATGGTTATTCCTGCTCGTAAAAGAGTAGGAAGTACAGCCGCAAAAGAAAAGATAAAGAAACTTCGTGTTGCTGCCTATTGCCGTGTTTCTACAGAAACAGAAGAACAAAATTCTAGCTATGAGGTTCAGGTCTCACACTATACAGAGTTTATAAAGAAAAATAATGAATGGGAGTTTGCTGGCATCTTTGCAGATGATGGTATCTCTGGTACGAACACTAAAAAGCGTGACGAATTTAATCGCATGATTGCAGAGTGTATGGACGGTAACATCGACATGGTTATTACAAAATCCATCAGCCGATTTGCGCGTAACACCCTAGACTGCCTTCAATACATTAGACAGCTCAAGGATAAGAACATATCAGTTTATTTTGAGAAAGAGAACATCAACACCACGGATGCCAAAGGTGAGGTTTTGCTGACTATTATGGCATCTTTGGCACAGCAGGAAAGCCAGAGCCTTTCACAAAACGTTAAGCTTGGGCTACAGTACCGATACCAACAAGGAAAGGTGCAGGTCAACCATAAGCGATTTATGGGCTACACGAAAGATGAAGATGGAAATTTAACTATTGTCCCCGAAGAAGCTGAGATTATCAAACGCATCTACCGAGAATACCTTGAGGGTCAGAGTCTAGTGGGCATTGGTCGAGCCCTTGAAAAGGATGGTATTTTAACAGCAGCGGGAAAACCAAGATGGCGACCAGAATCAGTTAAGAAGATACTTCAAAACGAAAAATACATCGGAGATGCCCTTCTGCAAAAGACTGTCACAGTAGATTTTCTGACCAAGAAACGAGTGAAAAATGAAGGGCATGTTCCCCAATATTATGTTGAAAATAGCCATGAAGCGATTATTCCTAAAGAGTTATTTTTGCAGGCGCAAGAAGAAATTCATCGGAGAAGCAATATCTACACAGGAGAAGGCAAGAACAAAAGAATTTACAGTAGCAAGTACGCTTTAAGTGCCATCACCTTCTGTGGAGATTGTGGCGATATTTATAGACGGGTCTATTGGAATATCCACGGAAGAAAAGAATTTGTCTGGCGATGCGTGACTAGAATCGAGCAAGGTCCTGAAGTTTGTAAGAACCGAACCGTAAAAGAAGATGAACTTTATGGTGCAGTAATGACTGCGATTAATAAGCTACTTGCAGGTGGGAACAATATGATAAAGACACTGGAAGAGAATATTCATGCTGTGATTGGCGAAACCACAGAATACCAAATTTCAGAGATTAACAACTCACTAGAGGAAAAACAAAAAGAACTAATCAAGCTGGCGAACAAGGGTCAAGACTATGACCACTTAGCAGATGAGATTGATGAGCTGAGAGACAAGCGACAGATCCTTTTAGTAGAAGATGCCTCCCTCAGTGGCGAGAACGAGCGAATCAATGAGCTGATTGAATTTATCCGCAAGAACAAATTCCGCACCTTAGAATATGATGATAAGCTTGTAAGGAAGATAATCCAGAGCGTTACAGTCTATGAAGGCCACTTCGTCATAGCCTTCAAATCTGGCATCGAAATGGAAATATGAAAACCAGAAGTAAATAGCCCATGACTCTACAGTAGAGTTGTGGGTTTTCTTTTGCTTGCTGATTATAATAATATTTTAATAACTATTGTGTTTATCAACCAAATGGTTTATAATATTCTTAGCGTAAACTTGGAGGTGCTGTATGACTACGGCAGAAATGATTAAAGAACTGTGTGAGCAAATGAATATAAGTGTTTCCGAACTTGCTAGACGTATTGGCCAGACTCCACAGAATTTCAATAAAAAATTACAACGAGAAACAGTAACCTTGGATGAGTTGAAGGCCATTGCTGATGTGCTAGGTGTCAAGTTTGTGCAGGCATTTATTTTACCAGATGGAGAAGAAATAAAAATATCTAACGAATAAAGGAGGATGTTTATATGGTAGGTAATGTTATTCAAATAGTAACAGAGAAATTATCATCTTTGCCTTTTATAGAAGGCATCGTATTAGGGGGCTCACGTGCAAGAGGCACCCATACAGAAAATTCTGATATAGATATCGGAATCTATTACAATTCAGACTCATTTGACCTGACAGCGATTAATCAAATTGCTACAGAATTGGATGATAAAAATAGAAACAACCTTGTTGTGCCTCCCGGAGCGTGGGGTGATTGGATTAATGGCGGCGGATGGTTATTTATAAATGGGTATCATGTTGACTTGATTTTACGTGATATAAAACGGGTAGAACAAATAATCAAAGATACGGAGCAAGGAATTGTTACTGCCAATTATCAGACCGGGCATCCCCATGGTTATATAAGTGCAATGTATCGTGGAGAATTAGCGATTAGTAAAATACTATATGCTAAGAACGAAAGCTTATGCGAATTAAAAAAGCAGGCAGAAATTTACCCTACTGCTCTAAAGAAAAGCTTGATGAACTTTTTTATATTTGAAGCTGAATTCTCTTTAATGTTTGTAAAAGCAAATGCGGGGGTAGAGGATAAATATTATATTGCAGGCCATGTTTTTCGTATTATTTCATGCTTAAATCAAGTACTATTTGCATGTAATAATGCTTATTGCATTAACGAAAAGAAAGCTATAAAACTGCTTGAAACTTTTGAATATAAACCTGAAAAATATGCCGAAAGAGTTAATCATATTTTTGAAGTACTCGGTCTTTCTCTTTTTGAATGCTACGATATGACCGAGAAACTTTATAAAGAAGTGAATGAAATTGTATCGGAGATAAATAACTTTTTAAACGAGGAGAGTTCAGATGAAAGAAAACAAATATGATGATAATATATTTTTTCAAAAATACAGTCAAATGAGTCGCTCGCAGAAAGGACTGGCTGGTGCGGGAGAATGGGAGACTTTGAAAAAGATGCTACCTGATTTTAAGGGTAAGCGTGTGCTTGATTTAGGATGCGGCTATGGATGGCACTGTATATATGCGATGGAAAACGGTGCTTCCTCTGTAGTAGGTGTTGATATTTCTCATAAAATGCTCGAAGTAGCAAAAGGAAAAACCCATTTTCCACAGATTGAATATGAATGCTGTGCCATAGAAGATGTGGATTTCCCAGAGGAGAGCTTTGATGTAATACTAAGTTCGCTTGCGTTTCATTATGTAGCAGACTATGAGAATTTAATAAAAAAGATATATAGGATGCTGAAGGCTGGTGGCAATTTAGTTTTTACAGTTGAACATCCTGTTTTTACTGCTCATGGAACACAAGACTGGTATTATAACGAAAAAGGAGAAATACTGCATTTCCCGGTGGACAATTATTATTATGAGGGCAAACGGACAGCTATGTTTTTGGAAGAAAAGGTTACAAAATATCATAGAACACTGACCACATATCTAAATACACTGCTTTCAAATAGTTTTATAATAAATCAGATTGTGGAGCCACAGCCGCCAGAGAACATGATGGATATTCCGGGGATGGCGGATGAAATGCGACGCCCAATGATGCTGATTGTATCGGCAAAAAAGAAGATGTAATAATATAGAAAAAATAAACGAGGAGTATGTAAATGAGATCAGAAAAAGAAATGATGGATTTAGTACTTTCTTTAGCAGAACAGGATGAACGTATTCGAATTGTGACCCTTGAGGGGTCACGCGCAAATATTAATATACCTAAAGATGAATTTCAGGATTATGATATTACATATTTTGTAAGTGATATAGAACCGTTTATATCTAATGATGACTGGCTTAATCAATTTGGGAATATAATAATGATGCAAAAGCCGGAGGATATGGAATTATTCCCACCTGAAGAAAAGGGATTTTCCTATCTTATGCTATTTGATGATTACAATAAAATTGATCTTACCTTATTGCCCTTGGAAGAGTTAGATAATTACCTAAAGGGCGATAAATTAATAAAGGTTCTAATTGATAAAGATTGTAGAATTAAAAGGGACATAGTTCCGACTGATATAGATTATCATGTAAGAAAGCCAAGCGCAAGGGAGTATGATGATTGCTGCAATGAATTTTGGAATGTAACACCTTATGTTATTAAAGGATTGTGCCGCAAAGAGATACTGTTTGCAATCGATCATCTGAACCAGATTCTACGGTTTGAACTACTTAGGATGATGTCGTGGAAGGTTGGGATAAAGACAGAATTTTCATTAAGTGTTGGGAAAAATTATAAGTATATTAACAAATACATTGATGAAGATCTATGGAATAGATTATTATCTACATATCGCATGGATTCCTATGAAAATATTTGGAAGTCATTATTTATATGCCACCAATTGTTCAGGGAAGTGTCCAAAGAGGTAGCAGAACTACTGGGGTTTGATTATCCAGAGTATGGTAAGAACATAACAAGATATACCGAGGACATGTATAAAAAATATGTTGAAAATGACTATTTTTAAAGATTAGCAAAGATTATTAACCATAAGCAAGGGGTGTAAATGTATGGAAAGTACTGATGTTATAAATGAAATTAGAGGTATATTACCTCGTAACTCAATTGGAAAATATGATTTACGGTTCTGTTGCAAAGTTTTA
>NZ_JAESLH010000036.1:0-20002 GCF_017892545.1 Staphylococcus sp. GDY8P67P | reverse complement strand
GTTATTAATGGATGAGCCCTGGCTCAGGTATTCATTACCCTTAATCATTTTAATGATTTGGGGTTCTTAATGAAAGAGCCCTGGCTCAGGTATTCATTACACTGAATCATTTTAATGATTAGTGGTTCTTAATGCATGAGCCCTAGCTCAGGTATTCCTTACACTAAATCATTTTAATGATTAGGGGTTCTTAATGCATGAGCCCTGGCTCAGGTATTCCTTACACTGAATCATTTTAATGATTAGGGGTTCTTAATGCATGTAAAGTAATATTTCTTGCTTTAGCAAGTCTAGTATTACTTATATACCTTTATAATTTTTCAATTTGATCGAATTCTACTTCAACAGGTGTTTCTCTACCAAACATGTCTACAAGAACTGTCAATTTAAATTTATCCGCTTCAATTTCTTGAACTTCACCAACTTGATTCGCAAATGGACCTGATTTGATTTGAACTTGCTCACCTAAATCTAATTCAACATCAATTGTTTTTTCTTTCATGCCCATTTGTTTCAAGATGAAACGTGCTTCTTCAGGTAATAATGGATTTGGTTTTGACCCAGCACCTGCTGAACCAACAAATCCTGTAACACCCGGTGTGTTTCTCACAATATACCATGATTCATCAGTCATGATTAATTCGACTAATACATAGCCAGGAAATGTTTTTTTAGTTAACGTTTTAGCTTTACCATCTTTAACTTGTGTTTCTTCTTCTTCAGGTATAACCACTCTGAATATCAATTCAGTCATATTCATAGATTCCACACGTTTTTCTAAATTCTTCTTAACTTTGTTCTCATAACCAGAATAAGTATGCACAGCATACCAACGCTTTGCGCCAACTTCCTCAGACATGTCGTCACTCCTATCTATTTAATTAACTCTATAACTCTACCAATACCTAAATCTAAGACATAGAAGAAGGCTAAGAAAAATACTACCGTTGACACAACAATAATAGTATATTTAAATAATTCTTCTTTCGTTGGCCAACTCGTCTTTTCCATTTCTGACTTTACGCCTTGAAAGAAATTTTCTTTTTTAGCCATTAGCAATACCTCCATATTAATTCGATTTTCTCATTTGCTTATACATACGACAAATTAAGCAAATACAATACTCACAACTAAATTGGAAGGTTATATTTACTCAATTACTAAATCTAATATACCGACATTATTTCGCTTCTTTATGAACTGTATGTGCATTACATCTTGGACAATACTTCTTCAATGTCAATCTTGATGTAAGGTTACTTTGCTTTGGAACATTATAATTTCTATTTCCACACGTTTCACAGCTTAATGGCACTTTTTTCATTTCACTTCACCTTACTCATTATAATACCAATCTACTATACATAACATCTCTGTCAATTGTCAATCTTCCACTATTGCTTTCTATTAATCCAAAAATCATTTTATACATATCAATAACTGTTTTTAGTCATGATACTTTTGCTTAAAAACACGCTTTAATTTCAGTTTACATCTATGTATCGAATTGTAAACTATCTTAACATTTAGATTTAAGATATGGGCAACCTCTGATGGTTTATAATCATTTAAAATATATTTTATAATACCTTGTTCTAACTCTGTTAATTTTTCAACACTTTGATGCAACAAAACCAGGGTTTCTCTTCTTAAAATAATGTCATCCGGTTGCCTCACTTGCCTTAACACTTGGACACTGCTTAACATTTCATTTTCTAATAACCTTTGTCGTCTTACATCAGCTAATTTTTTTCGTATATAATCATTTCTAGCATTTTTGATAGTACGATTTACGTAATGTGCTAATGGTATGTCTTTTGAAAAATCAAATTGACTTATCGCTTTGAATAATTTCAAAAGTATTTCTTGTTGTAAATCTTCTTTATCATCAGGATGTATTGTGAAATGATTTAAACATTTCCAAATATGTGGTTGTATTTGCTCTAGTAAATCAATTAGGAAATGAATGTCTTGCCTTTTGCTTTTTGAAACTGGTATTGATTCTTGATGTTTTATTCTTTGGTGCATGCTTTTTTATCCTTTCAATCAGAATAAAGTTAGCATACAAAGGACGCTATAAAAAAAGCAAGGGGACAATCTTCTTATTTGTGATTGTTACCCCTTCTAATTTTTTCAAATTCTTCCAAAATTTCATTTGATAGTTCTATACGGGTGCGTGGTTTCTGCTCATTGAACCCTTCAAGCTTTTTTGAAACCGAAACTTCATTTTCTCTCAAGTCTCTCCACATTTCTCTAGAAGAGATACGATAAGCTCCCGCACCAAATATGGCATGTTGCTCACTCATATCACTTGTTACCACTGTGATATGTCTTGTATGTTTGTCGTATAAATCATAAACATATTTTTCTATAAAACTATCTGCTGTTTCTTTTTCTTTAGTAAAGACAATCTTTACACCGTGATACATATATTCTGATGACATGCCGGATTGTTCATAGGCATCAAACACACATACAACCTCATCTGCTATAACTGCATTATAATTTGCAATCGCAGTTAATAGCTGATCGCGTGCTTCTTCCAAATTTTCTTGGGCTATTTGACTTAAATCTTGTGATTGGCCAATCATATTGTAACCGTCTATAATCAAGAAACGATCCTTCATGATTTTTCTCCAATCTGATTACGTTTACGATAGACTTCATACATCATTAAGCTTGCCGCAACAGAAGCATTCAAACTATTTACATGCCCTACCATTGGAATATTTATATAAAAGTCACATTTATCTTTGGTAAGTCTGCTCATGCCTTGCCCTTCACTTCCGATAACAATCGCTAGCGACATACCAGCGTCCATTTCACGATAATCTGTTGAATTTTCGGCTTCTGTACCGACCACCCAGTATCCATGGTCTTTTAATGTTTCAATGGTATTCGCCAAATTTGTAACACGCATGACAGGGACATGTTCAATCGCACCAGTAGAAGCTTTTGCAACAGTCTGCGTAAGTGCAACCGATCGCCTTTTAGGAATAATAATGCCATCTACACCTGAAGCGTCAGCCGTTCTTAAAATCGACCCTAAATTATGAGGATCTTCTAAGCCATCCAAAATTAAAACAGTTGATAGTTTTTCATTGTTCTTTTGCTGTGCTAAAAACGCATCAAAATCTGCATATTCATATGGTGCGATGTATGCAGCGACACCTTGGTGAGGCGCATCAGACAAACCATCTAATTTTGATTTTGGCACTGCTTGTACAATGATTTTATTACTATTTGCCTTTTTTAAAATATCATTAATTTGTCCTTTTTTCACTGTATCTTGAATTAAAAGCTTATTAATTGTATGTCCGGAAACAATCGCTTCTTTTACGGCATGACGACCTACTATAACAATCTCTTCCAAAGTCTCACTACCTTTCATCTACATTTTTTACGATGCGTTCAAGCAACGTGGTGAGTCGCTCTTGATTTTTTTCTAGATATAAAAATCCGAGGATTGCTTCTAAACCCGAACTTTTTCGATAAGTTTGAATATCTGTGTTTTTCGCCTTAGTATAACTCTTCGCATTTCTACCACGACGAACAATATCTAATTCTTCCGCTGTAAACCAGTTATTTTCTAATAAGTGCTCAAGCGATTGTGCCTGACTTTTTGCAGATACGTAACGCTTGGCTTCTTGGTGTAGTCGATTGGGCTTAGCTTTTAACTTCAATATAATGTACTCTCTTACGAATTGATCTAATACTGCATCACCCATATATGCCAAAGTTAATGGATTTAATAACTTATTATCCATATTAACCACGTTTGAATCTCACACCTTGTGGCGTATCTTCTAAAATAATATTTTGTTCTTTTAACTGGTCACGGATTTCGTCTGCACGTGCAAAATCTTTATTTTGTCGCGCCTGATTTCGTTCTTCAATGAGCGCTTCAACATCTTCATCTAATAATTCATCGTTGTTTGATGCTTTTAAAGGAACGCCTAAGACATCACTGAAGATTTGATACACTTCTTTAAATCGTGCAATCACTTTAGTAGATGTCGTATTTTCTAATACGTATTTATTCGCTAATTTTGATAAATCATACCAAGCTGTAATGGCATTAGCCGTATTAAAATCGTCGTTCATAACCGTTTCAAATTGGTCTAATATTTGATTGATTTCATCAATATAATGATCTTGCGTTTCAATATTAGTTGCAATTGTTTCACGTTCTTCAATGGCTTGATAACTATTGCGAATACGTTCTAACCCACTTTTAGCCGCCCCAACAAGTTCCATATTATAGTTGATTGGACTTCTATAATGTACACTTATCATGAAAAAGCGTAAGACGTCCGGATCAATTTCTTTAATAATGTCATGCACTAAGACAAAATTGCCCAATGACTTACTCATTTTTTCATTATCTATATTAATGAAACCATTGTGCATCCAATAGTTTGCGAATGGGGCATGGTTATGTGCTTCAGATTGTGCAATTTCATTTTCATGATGAGGGAATTGTAAATCTGTACCACCCGCATGAATATCAATTGTTGCACCTAGCTCGTGATAAGCCATCACTGAACACTCAATATGCCAGCCTGGTCTACCTTTCCCAAATGGACTATCCCAACTGATTTCATCCGGTTTTGCTTGTTTCCATAACGTAAAATCTAGAGCGTCTTCTTTTTGTTCCCCTTGTTCAATACGCGCACCTACTTTTAAATCGTTCAGCGATTGATGGCTTAATTTACCATAATCTTCAAACTTACGTGTTCTGAAATAAACGTCGCCACCGCTTTCATATGCATAGCCTTCATCAATAAGTTCTTTTATAAACTTAATAATATCGTCCATATGATTCATGACTCTTGGATTTGAAGTCGCTTTTTTGACATTTAATGCACCCACATCTTCATAAAATGCATCGATATAGCGATTAGCTATTGTATTTACAGGCTCATTTAATTCTTTAGATCGCTTTATTAATTTATCATCTACGTCCGTAAAGTTTGAAACGTAAATCACTTCATAACCTTGGTACTCAAGATATCTTCTGACAACATCATAGTTAATTGCAGGTCTTGCGTTTCCAATATGAATGTAATTATATACAGTTGGTCCACAAACATACATTTTAACCTTACCTGGTTCTATTGACTTAAACGTTTCTTTTTGACGTGTGAGTGTATTATATAATGTAATCATCTTGAATCTCTCCATTTCTTGTTTTCTCAAGTTGTTTCTCTAATTGTTTTAGTTGCTCATAAATTGGATCAGGTAAATTACGATGATCAAATGTTTTGCCAATTCTTCTTCCGTCTTGTTTTACGATATGCCCTGGTATACCAACCACTGTAGAATAGCTAGGTACCGAGTTTAACACTACGGAATTTGCGCCAATATTAACATTTGAATTGATTTTAATATTACCGAGTACTTTTGCTCCTGCTGCAATTAAAACATTGTCTCCAATATCAGGATGACGCTTCCCTTTCTCTTTACCTGTCCCACCTAAAGTAACGCCTTGATAGATTGTGACATTATCACCAATCCTACATGTTTCTCCTATCACTACGCCCATACCATGGTCAATAAATAAACGCTTGCCAATTTGAGCACCTGGATGTATTTCTATTCCAGTAAAAAAACGTGTGATTTGAGAAATCAATCTGGCTAATACATATTTTTTCTTTTTATATAAAGCATGTGCAACTAAGTGACTCCACACTGCATGTACACCAGCATAAGATGTAACTACCTCTAATGTTGTACGTGCTGCTGGGTCTTGCTCAAACACCATATTTACATCATCTTTGATTCTTTTCAAAATTTCAAACAAGGTTGCGACCTCCTTATTAAAAAAGCACCTCCAACATCATACTGTTAGAGGTGCTTTGCACGGTTCCACTCTTTTTTAATAAGCTGATTCCTCAATCACATAGCAATACAACTTATATTGACTCATTTGCATTATTCAATTCATCAAACTAAAGGTGCATTCAACAATTTTTGTGTTGTGCTCACAGCGACCGCACACTCTCTTGACACATACCATTGCATACTAATCCTTTAGCTCATTCACATATTATAATAGTTGGTAACTTGTAATTTTTCAAGTGTTATACATTTAATCTATGTTATTCACTCTACGCATTAAACGTATTTTTTTAAGCGTTGTAGCACTTTGTCTTTGCCTAAAACTTCAATTGTATTTGGCAGTTCTGGTCCGTGCATTTGTCCAGTTACAGCTACACGTATCGGCATAAATAATTGCTTACCTTTGATACCTGTTTCTTTTTGAACTTCTTTAATTGTTTTTTTAATTTCGTCAGCTTCAAAAGGTTCTAATGCTTCTAATTTGCCATATAAATGATTCATTAGTTCTGGAACTTGTTCACCATTAATAACTTCTTGCTCATCTTCACCTAGTGTTTGTTCGTCTCGGAAGAAAATTTCAGATAATGGAACAATTTCTCCAGCGTAACTCATTTCTTTCTGATAAAGTGCAATCAGTTTACGCCCCCACGCTTTATCTTCTTCAGAAGGATTTTCAGGCAATAATTCCGCTTTTACTAAATGTGGAAAAGCAAGTTCAAATACTGTTTCAGTATCTTTTTGTTTCATATATTGGTTGTTAATCCAAGCTAATTTTTGTTTATCGAAAAATGCAGGTGATTTAGATAAACGTTTTTCGTCGAAGATTTTGATAAATTCTTCTTTAGAGTAGATTTCATCTTCACCTTCCGGAGACCAACCTAACAACGTAATAAAGTTGAATAAGGCCTCAGGTAAGTAACCCAAGTCTCTATACTGTTCAATAAATTGAAGGATTTGGCCATCACGTTTACTTAATTTTTTACGTTCTTCATTTACAATTAGTGACATATGTGCAAATCTTGGTGGTTCCCAACCAAATGTGTCATAAATCATTAATTGTTTTGGAGTATTTGAAATATGGTCGTCGCCACGTATAACATCTGAAATTTCCATGTAATGGTCATCAACAGCTACGGCAAAATTATATGTTGGTACACCGTCTTTTTTAACAATTACCCAATCTCCCATATTGTTTGAATCAAATGAAATTTCGCCTTTAACCATATCATCGAATTTATAAGTTGTATCTTTTGGAACGCGGAAACGAATAGAAGGTTTACGTCCTTCTGCTTCAAATTGTTGACGTTCTTCCTCTGTTAAATGTGCATGTTTACCACCATAACGCGGCATTTCACCACGCGCAATTTGTTGTTCACGTTCCGCTTCTAACTCTTCTTCAGTCATATAACATTTATATGCTTTATCTTCATCTAATAATTGTTGAATAAGCGGGTTGTATATTTCAGCACGTTCTGACTGACGGTAAGGGCCATAACCTTTATCCTTATCTACTGATTCGTCCCAATCAATACCTAGCCATTTTAGATTATCGAACTGTGATGATTCTCCATCTTCTAAATTACGTTTGCTATCTGTATCTTCTATACGTATTACAAAATCACCATCATAATGTTTAGCAAATAAATAGTTAAATAATGCAGTTCTTGCATTACCAATATGCAAATAACCTGTTGGACTTGGCGCATATCTAACTCTTACACGATTACTCATTATGTTCACTCCTGTTTAAAATTAATTTTTCGTTTTCAATTTCATTGCTTTCATTTTTACTGTGTCTATCTATTACACACAGTAATATATCAATACGAATCCAATGAAGTTCATATTAAAAAATAATGTTTCAGCATTTAAAGTATATTGCTTATTCGCTTACTTATAATATCATAGCTCATCATTTTTTAAAGCATCACTATATTAAAATCAAACATTTTTTGTTTTTAATTCCACGGCATAATTCTAAATATAGTAATACAATTTCGCTATCTATTGTAGCACTTTAAAGCTGATTATGATATTACCACGCTTAAATTTAATTGTTTATAAATGAATTCTTTTGTCACTTGGTCATTCAGTGTTTTTACGTAAAAAAGGTTTCATGTGAAACTGTAACTGTAGTTGCTACATTTCATATGAAACCTAACTGCTATTTCAATATATTTTTTTAGCAAAAATAATCCGACCCGAAGATGTTTGCAATAAACTGACGACTTCTAAATCAATGTGTTCGCCAATATGTTTTTTAGCATTGTCTACAACTACCATCGTACCATCTTCTAAATAACCCACTGCTTGTCCAGCTTCTTTACCCATCTTAGTTAACAATAAGTTAAGTCGATCACCTTGATGGACTGTTGGCTTAATAGCTTCTGATAAGTCATTAACATTGAGTACTTGAATGCCTTGTATATGACAAACTTTGTTCAGATTAAAATCTGTAGTGATAATTTGAGCTCTATAATGCAGCGCGAGTTTAATTAACATAGCGTCTATATCACTGTGTGATTTTGTAGGTTGAATAATACGTGTAGGGTGCTGTGCATCGTGTAATGCATTAAGCATATCTAAGCCTCTTTGACCTTTTTCTCTCTTCACACTATCATTCGCATCCGCAATAACTTGCAATTCATTAATCACACCTTGCGGAATTAAAATCTCACCATCTACAAAGCCACATTCTAAAACATCTAGAATACGTCCATCTATAATTGCACTCGTATCAATCACCTTTGGCATCGCATTACGTGTATTCATAGCCATAGAACGCGTCATATTTTCTGGCAAAAACAAAAGCATTTCATCACGTTTACGTAAACCAAATTGAAATCCTAAATACCCCAATATGATTGTAACAATGATTGGTACAAAATGATTTAACACGTTGTTGCCAATAATTTGGAAAATAAATGAAATCATTACAGAAATAAGCAAACCTATAATGAGCCCAATTGTGGCAAACAATATTTCTATCGCACTTTGACGCATAATCATTTGTTCTAAATCTTTCATTGCTAAAGTTACTTTCTTAATAAACCAACCAAAGATAGCAAAAAACAGTATAATCCCTAGTAGTCCATTGAAATAATTGTTTGTAAGTAGCATGAAATGACTCAATCCAGCATCTGCAATAATCTCTGGAATAAGATACACGCCTAAACTTGCGCCCAATATGATATAGCACAAGATTACAATGAGTCTTATCATGTTCAAATGCTAACGCTCCTTTCGCATGAAAGCTATTATGACTTCATAAGCCATGTAACCATTTAAATAAATGTCGTTGATCAATGTTTTGATAAGGCATATTTTAATGCCTCATGGACATTTGTCACACCAATGACTTTAATGTTGCTCGGGAATTCCCAACCCCCAATATTAGATTCAGGAATAATAATGCGTTTAAAACCTAATTTTTCCGCTTCTTGTACACGTTGTTCAATGCGAGAAACACGTCTCACTTCCCCTGTTAAACCAACTTCGCCGATAAAACAGTCTAAGCCATCTACAGTTAAATCTTTAAAGCTTGAGGCAGTAGCAATAATGATTCCTAAATCAACAGCAGGTTCTGTTAATCTTACGCCACCAGCTACTTTAATATAGGCATCTTGTTGTTGCAGTAAATAATTTTCTTTTTTCTCTAATACAGCCATTAACAAACTTAAACGATTGTGATCTATTCCTGTCGCCATACGTCTAGGATTATTAAATGTTGTGGGTGTCACTAACGCTTGAACCTCAATTAATAATGGTCGCGTACCTTCCATAGTAGACACGATTGTCGAACCTGGAACATTTGTAGACCGTTCTTCTAAAAACATTTCTGAAGGATTTTTAACACCTTTCAATCCACTCTGTTTCATTTCAAAAATACCCATTTCATTTGTAGAGCCAAAGCGATTTTTTACCGCTCTTAAAATCCGATAAGCATGATGCTCATCACCTTCAAAATAAAGCACCGTATCTACCATATGTTCTAGCAAACGAGGTCCCGCAATCTGACCTTCTTTCGTAACGTGACCAACAATAAACGTCGCGATATTTAGTTGTTTAGCTATATTCATCAAGCTCTGTGTACTCTCTCTCACCTGAGATACCGAACCGGGTGCAGAACTGATTTCAGGGTGAAAAATAGTCTGAATAGAATCTACAACAAGCAAATCAGGCTTCAATTGTTTAACTGTTTCATGTATCACTTCTAAATCTGTTTCTGCAAATACATTTAAATGACTTGAATCTTCATCTAATCGATCTGCTCTTAATTTTGTTTGATTTAATGATTCTTCACCAGTTATATATAAAACGTTTTTCTCTTGTGATAACGCTGCACATATTTGAAGCAATAGTGTTGATTTACCGATACCTGGATCGCCACCAATCAACACAAGTGAACCATTAACGATCCCGCCACCAAGCACTCGATTAAACTCTGCTGAATTCGTTTTAACACGTGGTGTTGTCTCATGCTTTATATCATTTAACTTCTGTACTTTGGATGTATTTTCACGACTGCGCACACCATGTTTCGGACTTGTCGATTTCTGTTCTATGATTTCTTCCATTTGGTTCCATCCACCACAGTTAGGACATTTCCCCATCCATTTAGGTGACTGATAACCACATGCCATGCATTCAAAAATCACTTTCTTTTTGGCCAAAACTGCACCTCCATCTTTATTGAACAAATCTATTTTATACCTATGTTTATGTAAAAACAAATTTTATTTACAAATGATTTATTTTGATATTTTATATGCTAAATAAATAGCTTTATATTGTAATATATAAATGAATATATTGCAAAAATCTATTTTTAAAAATAACACTATTATGCCTATAGCACCATCAAAAAGATATACTTTATTGATATTCAAATTAGCCTACAAGGTCATATCATACTTTCACCATACTGTATCGTAGTTTTTGAAATTAAAAAAGCGTTTCTCAAGGTTGAAATAAATACTTGAGAAACGCTTTGGCATTATGACCTATATTGATTTATCTAATTTTATGATTCAGAAGTTTCTTTTTCTTTTTCATCTTCTGTTCTATCTTTAATGTTATATTTATATTCCTTACCGTCATGGTCGATATAAACATTTTTACCTTCAATTTGATTGCCGTCTAAGATTAACTCACTTAAGTTATCTTCAATCGTTTTTTGGATTTCTCGAATAAGTGGTCTCGCACCATATTCTGGATCGTATCCTTCTTCAGCGATGCGTTCTTTAGCTGCATCAGAAACGATAATATCAATATCTTGTTCTGATAAACGATCTGTAAGTTTATTTACCATCATTGTTACAATTTCTTTCAACTCATCTTGTGACAGTTTGTGGAATACAATGATGTCATCTACACGGTTTAAGAATTCTGGACGGAAAGCATTTTTCAATTCTTTCATCATTGTTTTACGGATAGATTCATAGTCTTGACCTTCTGATGCGCCACCAAATCCAGCAAAACGTTGATCTTGCAATTCTTGCGCACCCACGTTAGATGTCATAATAATCACTGTGTTACGGAAGTCTACTTGACGACCTTTAGTATCTGTTAAATGTCCATCATCTAATACTTGCAACAAGATGTTAAATACATCAGGATGCGCTTTTTCGATTTCATCAAATAATATAACTGAATATGGTTTGCGTCTTACTTTTTCAGTTAATTGACCGCCATCATCATGACCAACATAACCTGGAGGCGCTCCTACTAAACGACTGACAGCATGTTTTTCCATAAACTCACTCATGTCAACACGAATCATTGCGTCATCTTCACCAAACATTGTTTCTGCTAGTGCACGTGCTAATTCTGTCTTACCGACACCTGTAGGTCCTAAGAATATAAAGCTACCTATTGGTCTTTGAGGATCTTTTAATCCTGCTCTTGCACGTCTTACTGCTTTACTGATTGATGTCACTGCTTCTTTTTGACCAATGACACGTTTGTGTAACGTATCTTCCAAGTTAAGCAAGCGATCAGATTCTGTTTCATTAATTTTTGTTAATGGAATGCCAGTCCAACCAGCGATAACTTCACCGATATCCTCTTCAGATAAGGATGTGTTCGCACCGTTTTGGCTATTTTTCCAATTATTGTTTGCTTCTTCGTATTGTTTTTCTAATTTAGTTTGTTTATCACGTAAATTAGCTGCATTTTCAAATTCTTGTGCATGTACAGCTGCATCTTTTTCATTTTTCACTTGCTCAATTTCTTGTTCCAACTCTTTTAAGTTTGGTGGTGTTGTATGACTTTTTAGTCTTACTTTTGAGCTTGCTTCATCAATTAAGTCAATCGCTTTATCTGGTAAGAAACGATCAGAAACATAGCGATGACTTAGTTTTGCTGCTGATTCTAAAGCTTCATCAGAGATGTTGATGCGGTGATGTGCTTCATAACGATCACGTAATCCTTTTAAGATTTCAATCGTATCTTCAACAGTTGGTTCATCTACTTGAACAGGTTGGAAACGACGTTCTAACGCAGCATCCTTTTCAATGTTTTTACGATATTCATCTAGTGTAGTCGCACCGATACATTGTAATTCGCCACGGGCTAATGCTGGTTTTAAGATGTTTGATGCATCAATTGCACCTTCTGCACCACCAGCACCTACTAATGTGTGAAGCTCATCAATGAACAGAATGACATTACCTGCTTGGTGAATTTCTTCCATTACTTTTTTCAAACGTTCTTCAAATTCGCCACGATATTTCGTACCAGCAACGACTGTTCCCATATCTAATGACATCACACGTTTACCTTTAAGTGTTTCAGGAACTTCATTATTAACAATTGCAAGTGCTAAACCTTCAGCAATTGCCGTTTTACCGACACCTGGTTCCCCAATTAATACTGGGTTGTTCTTAGTACGTCTACTCAACACTTCAATGACACGTGTGATTTCTTTATCTCTGCCAATAACAGGATCCAACGTGCCATCATTAGCAATTACTGTTAAGTCACGAGCAAGACTATCTAAAGTTGGTGTATTATTAGATTTGTTTGCCTGCGCATTTTTATTGCTCATTTCAGGGCTTCCTAAAGCTTTCACTACTTGCGCGCGTGCTTTCGTAATGTTTAAGTCTAGATTAGCAAAAACACGTGCAGCTACGCCTTCATTTTCTCTAATTAAACCAAGTAATATATGCTCGGTACCAACGAAATTGTGGTGTAATTTTCTTGCTTCGTCCATTGATAACTCAATAACTTTTTTAGCACGTGGTGTGTAATGTAACGCACCCATTTGTTCTTGACCGTGACCAATTAATTTTTCAACTTCTGTTACTACTTTTTCTTCAGTAATATCAAAGGATTCCAACACTTTTGCTGCAATACCTTCTGGTTCTTTCATTAAACCTAAAAGTAAATGTTCTGTTCCTATATTTGAATGATTTAAGCGAATTGCTTCTTCTTGAGCATGTGCCAATACACGTTGTGCACGTTCTGTCAGTCTACCAAATAACATAGCATGACCTCCTAATTTATATGTTCTCTTAAAATATCTGCTCTTTTTTCGTTAACTGTTCTATCATCTTCATCATCTAATAAGAATGGTGATTGAATAGCAACCATCAACTCATTAAACTTAAAGTCTTTTAAATCAATATAGTCTAAATCTATACCTAATTTCACTTCACTTAATCTAAATGATGCTTCTTCCATAGATATTAGTCTACTATATTTTAAGATACCTAACGAACGATATACTCTATCTAAAGTTTCAATTTTATTATGCTTGCTAAGTCGTTCGCGAATTTGCATCTCTTCGTTAATAATTTGTTGTACTACTTCAGTTAAACTTTCAATAATTTCTTCTTCTGTTTTTCCAAGCGTCAGTTGATTGGAAATTTGATAAATGTGACCGTATACTTGGGAACCTTCGCCATAGATACCTCTTATTGTGAATCCAAAACGATTGATTGTTTGAGCGATTCTATTCATCCGCTTCATAATCGTAAGTCCCGGTAAATGTAACATTACGCTGGCTCTCATACCAGTACCGATATTCGTCGGACATGTTGTTAAATAACCGAGTGTTTCATCAAAACTTACATCTAACTCACTGTCTAATGTGTCATCCAGTGCGGAAGCTTTTTCATATAATGTTTGTAATGATAAATCATTTCCCATGGCTTGAATTCGTATATGATCTTCTTCATTAACCATAATGCTTAAAGATTCATCTTCATTTAAAAGTACTGCAGCAGCAGGTCTTTTTATTAACTCGGGACTGATAAGATGTTTCGCTACAAGTTTATATTTACTCTGCTGGTCCATCGTGTCTAACCTCTGTATAAACATGTTAGGAAGCGCATCTTGAACTTCATTTATCACTCTATTACCATCTTGTTCGGATGCAAACATCAAAGGGTGTACATGATTTTCTAAATTTCTAGCCAAACGCAATCTCGAAGACATTACGATTGGACTTTCTGCTTCGTCTCTCATCCACTCACTAATGTGGGTGCTGATATCATTCTTACTCATCATGTTTCACCTCGCTGTCTTCTTTCAATGCCTTAATTTCATCTCTAACAACTGCAGCCTCTTCAAAATTTTGTTCTTCAATTAACTGATTTAAATAAGTTGTTTTCTCTTCTATTTGTTTTTTCAAAGCTAACTTTCTATGTGAAGAGCGTGGTGTTTTTCCAGTGTGTTCGATTTGACCACCTTGTACACGTCGTACAATATCGACAATGTCATCTTTAAAAGTTGCGTAGCAGTCTGCACAACCAAATTTACCAACATGCGCAATATCTTTTAATGTCATTTGACAAGTAGGACATCTCTTTTCTTCTTTAAATGCAATTTCATCGAAATCAATACCGTGTTTCGCTGCTAAATGTTGTAATATTTGTTTTACTACAAACGCACCTTCAATGTCATCTTGTGACTGCATTTGTTGGTTTTGAGTCCACGGGTTACCGCCTTGTGCGCATGTGGCACAAACCCATTTTTCATGTACACCATCTTGCCCTTTAACTGCTAACTTTACTTCTGCTTCATTTAAATGACAATTTTCGCACAGCACGACCAAACACCTCTCTTAATTTCTTTAATAATAATTTATTACATGTAATATTCGTTTCACTATATTAGCACGTATAATATCTCTTGATAATACATCCATTTTTAAAGTTTCTCTATCGATTACAGCGTAAATCATTTTTGCTTCACGTTCACTGATATATGCTTTATCTAATAAACCATCTATGATGTAATAAGCTTGTTGCTGTGAAATAGATGGTCCGATGAGTTGAAGTAAATGATTAATGTAACCTGTTTCATCTTTGTTTTCAATTTTAGTGATTCGAATATAACCACCGCCACCTCTTTTACTTTCTATTTCATAACCATGTTCATTTGTAAAACGTGTTTTGATCACATAGTTTAGTTGAGAAGGCACACAGTCAAACCGCTGTGCAATATTGGCACGTTGAATTTCAACAACGTCTTCATTGGTGTCTTCAAATAATTTTTTAATGTACTGTTCTATGATGTCGGACATGTTATGCATGATTATCACCTCTTTTGACCTTCTTTGACTATATTATATGACCAACTTTGACCTTTTTCAACCAATATGTTTTAAATTTTTTCAATTTTGGATGTAAGTAAGCGCTTGTTTATTGTATTATAGGAGTTAAGAAAAAATTTAAAGGGATGAATTATTATGCATATTATTATCGGTTTAATTGGTATTGCTGTGTTTCTTGGGTTAGCTTTACTCTTTAGTTCTGACAGAAAAAATATTCGCTGGCAATACATTGGCTTATTACTCATAATACAACTTGTATTTGCTTTTATATTATTAAAAACAAAATTTGGTATTACGGTCATTGGTGGCATTTCAGATGGCTTTAATTACTTATTAGCTAAAGCTGCTGAAGGTGTCAATTTTGTATTTGGTGGATTTGAATTTGTAGATCCTAAAAATCCTCCATTCTTCTTCAATGTATTATTACCAATCGTTTTTATTTCAGCATTAATTGGTATCTTACAATACACAAGAATACTGCCATTCATTATTAACTATTTAGGTTTAGCCATTTCTAAAGTAAATGGGATGGGTCGCTTAGAGTCATATAATGCGGTAGCAGCAGCAATTTTGGGTCAATCAGAAGTTTTCATTTCACTCAAAAAAGAATTAGCACATATCCCTAAACAACGTCTTTATACATTGACTGCTTCCGCGATGTCTACGGTATCGGCTTCTATTATCGGTGCTTATTTTACATTAATCGAGCCTAGATATGTAGTTACTGCAGTAGTACTAAACTTATTTGGCGGGTTTATCATTGCTTCTATTATTAATCCATATAAAGTAGATGTAAAAGAAGATAAATTAATCGTTGAAGAAAGTGAGACGGAAAAACAGTCCTTCTTCGAAATGTTAGGGGAATACATTTTAGATGGGTTTAAAGTTGCTGTAATCGTTGGTGCGATGCTGATTGGTTATATAGCAATTATCGCTTTGTTAAACGGTGTTGTAAGTGCTATTTTCACTGCAGCTTCAGGTGGAAGTATTACATGGGATTTCCAAACTTTAATTGGATTTATATTTGCACCATTAGCATTTTTAATTGGGGTACCATGGGACGATGCTGTTCAAGCTGGTTCTATTATGGCAACAAAATTACTATCTAATGAATTTGTAGCCATGCAAAGCTTAAATGAAGTTAAAAATATCAGTGAACACGCAAAAGGTGTAATCTCTGTCTTTGTTGTATCTTTTGCTAACTTTAGTTCTATTGGTATTATTTCTGGCGCAATCAAATCGCTTAATAATGAAAAAGGTGATATGGTAGCACGTTTTGGTTTAAAACTTTTATTTGGTGCCACACTTGTGTCATTTATTTCTGCAGCAATCGCAGGTTTCTTTATCTAATTAAACTGACAAAAAGCAGGTCAATCCATTTTGGAATTGACCTGCTTTTTTACGTTATATTAAACTTGCTCAATTGTAGCCTTTGCTACAATATGTTCAATGAAATATTGCGTTACGCGATAATCTTCTGTTAACTCTGGATGGAAAGAAACACCTAAATAGCGTCCTTCTTGAACTGCTACTATTTTCTCACCAATCGAGCTCAATATTGTGGCATTCCCATGGACTTGGGCTATATGAGGGGCTCTGATAAATACCCCTTCTATATCTTCTGCAATGCCAGTAATATTTAAATGACTTTCAAAACTATCTACTTGTCTGCCAAATGAATTACGTTGGACTGTAATATCTAATTTGTTGAGATATCCTTCTTCACCAACAATATCTTTTGCCATAACTATAAGCCCTGCACAAGTGCCAAACATAGGTAATTCAGATTGTTGTAATGCTTCTTTAAACCCATATAAATTCATTAAACGACGTAACGTTGTCGATTCACCACCAGGTAGTATGAGCCCATCAATTTCCTCTAATTGCTCCACATGTTTTATGGCAATACCTTCGTGTCCACTTAATTCAATATGCTTCAAATGTTCTCTCACAGCACCCTGTAAAGCTAAAACACCTATTTTCATATTACCAACCACGCTCTTGCATACGTTCTTCTAGTGACAAATCATTAATGTCTAAACCTTTCATTGCTGTACCTAACTCTTTAGCTAATCTACCAATTAATTCATAATCTTGGTAATACGTCGTAGCTTGTACAATTGCTTTTGCAAATTTTTCAGGATCTTCTGATTTAAAAATACCAGAACCAACAAATACACCATCTGCACCTAATTCCATCATCAAAGCAGCGTCTTGAGGTGTTGCTACACCACCAGCTGCAAAATTCACCACTGGCAATTTACCGTTTTCTTTAATTGATTTTAATACTTCAAAAGGTGCACCTATGTTTTTAGCTTCCGTCATAATTTCATCATCATTCATAACTGTTATGCGACTCACTTCAGCATTGACTTGTCTAATATGTCTAACAGCTTCAACGATATTACCAGTACCAGGTTCACCTTTCGTACGTAACATTGCCGCTCCTTCACCTATGCGACGCGCTGCTTCACCTAAATTACGACAGCCACAAACAAATGGTACTGTAAAAGTATCTTTACGTAAGTGGTACTCTTCATCAGCTGGTGTTAAGACTTCTGATTCATCAATATAGTCAACACCCATTGCTTCTAGTACACGTGCTTCTGTTATATGACCAATACGACCTTTAGCCATGACAGGTATAGAAACAGCATTCATTACTTCTTCAACAATTTTAGGATTTGCCATTCTAGCAACACCACCAGCTGCTCTAATATCAGAAGGAACACGTTCTAACGCCATTACAGCAACTGCCCCTGCTTCTTCCGCAATCTTCGCTTGTTCAGCATTGACAACATCCATGATGACGCCGCCTTTTTGCATTTCAGCCATTCCTCTTTTGACTCTTTCTGATCCAGTAAATTTAGACATTTTATTTACCCCTTTACTTAGTTGATTAAATTCATTTTAAAAGATAAACTGGTATTTAAAAAGGTACACTTTCAAAATAATTTAGGGGGTCAGTTTATTGTCTAAAAATCATCTCTATATTAATTTATATGAAAATTTAAAACAACAAATCATAGAAGGTCAATACAAATCTGAAGATAAGTTTCCGTCTAAACGTGCATTAGGCCAACATTTATCTGTAAGCAATACAACAATTGAACATGCGTATCAGCTCTTATTAGATGAAGGATATATTTACTCCAAACCGCGTTCAGGCTATTTTGTTTCAGATATAGAAACGCTTCCTGTTATCGCAAGAAATATGGACCAATCCCAACATCATAATTACTCAAAAAATAATCATGAAGTGACACAATCAGTCCGTTCACTGGCATTTAATTTATCAGAGATTGATGCAGAATACTTCCCTATGAAACAATTTAGAAAATATGCAAAAGATGCATTTGAAGATGAAGAAATTGATTTACTACAACATGTTAATTCAAAAGGCGAGATTTCATTAAGACAAGAAATTGCACATTACTTATTTAATAGTCGTGGCGTTAACTGTAGACCTGAACAAATTATCATCGGTTCTTCAACAGAACAACTAATAAATCTTTTAACTGACATTTTAAATGACGGTCGTTTTTTAATAGAAAATCCTAGTTATCCACCCATTAAGCAAGTACTAGATAAAAAGCAAATTGCTTATCTTCAAGTACCTGTAAATAGTACAGGAATAGAAATTACGTCCTTTCAGAAATCCAATAATAATATCGCATATGTCACGCCATCACACCAATTCCCCACAGGCTATGTTATGAGTTTAAAAAAAAGAACCCAACTCATCAATTGGGCACAACAAAGTACTGATAGATACATTATTGAAGATGATTATGATTCTGAGTTTCGCTACTTCGGCAAACCAATACCTGCTCTACAAAGTTTAGACACTAAAGATAAAGTCATATATATTAGTACCTTTTCCAAATCATTATTTCCAAGCTGTCGAATTGCATATTTAGTTTTACCAAATAATTTACTTTCAAAATATGACAACTTGGCAAATAAAGAAGGAAACACAGTGCCCGCACATACACAAAAAATGATTTCACTCTTTATGAAATCAGGCAGTTTTGAAAGGCATCTTAATAAAATGAGGAACGTGTATCGCCATAAACTAACAACAATTTTAAATGCATTAACGCCTTATCAATCGCAATTAAAAATAGATGGTGCTTTAGCTGGTATGCATTTTACACTCACTGTCAAAAATCATTTGACTATGGGGCAATGCTTAGAACGTGCAAAGGAAAATGATTTAAAAATAATACCATTTAGTAAATATGATAGTGATCAAAACACAGTTAAATTTATTCTAGGTTTCGGTGGTATTCCGATATCCCAACTCAAAAAACATACAGACGCACTAATCAAAACACTGACAGTCTAGTATATATATTATTGATAGTTTGACTTTTATATTTCTTATGAATGTACATGCTATTGGAATAGTGTGACTTATGCATGAGTTTTTGCTCATGCATTCCTTTTACTATTTCACGCTTTCCTCACTCACTTACCACTTGTAAGCTCATTTCGTCTCTCGTTTACTTCGTCAGCTTCAAACGCTTTCTTTTGTCAGTTTGCAGTTCTTCGAACTGGAAGTTAAGCTCCTTTTATGTAAAAAAAAAGAGACCTCTCGGT
>NZ_JAESLH010000035.1:0-4548 GCF_017892545.1 Staphylococcus sp. GDY8P67P | reverse complement strand
TAAAGTATAACACACTATACTGTGCTCTGCAAGGCTGTCGGCAGTGCCGACCAAAACCATAAAACCTTTAAGACCTTTCTTTTTTTTACGAGAAAAAAGAAACAAAAAAACCTGCCCTCTGCCACCTCAGCAAAGGGGGGTTTTGCTCTCGTGCTCGTTTAAAAATCAGCAAGGGACAGGTAGTATTTTTTGAGAAGATCACTCAAAAAATCTCCACCTTTAAACCCTTGCCAATTTTTATTTTGTCCGTTTTGTCTAGCTTACCGAAAGCCAGACTCAGCAAGAATAAAATTTTTATTGTCTTTCGGTTTTCTAGTGTAACGGACAAAACCACTCAAAATAAAAAAGATACAAGAGAGGTCTCTCGTATCTTTTATTCAGCAATCGCGCCCGATTGCTGAACAGATTAATAATAGATTTTAGCTTTTTATTTGTTGAAAAAAGCTAATCAAATTGTTGTCGGGATCAATTACTGCAAAGTCTCGTTCATCCCACCACTGATCTTTTAATGATGTATTGGGGTGCAAAATGCCCAAAGGCTTAATATGTTGATATAATTCATCAATTCCCTCTACTTCAATGCGGCAACTAGCAGTACCAGCAATAAACGACTCCGCACCTGTACAAACCGGTGAATCATTACTACGAGAGCGCCAGCCTTCATCACTTGCCTCCCATAGATGAATCCGAACCTCATTACACATTAGAACTGCGAATCCATCTTCATGGTGAACCAAAGTGAAACCTAGTTTATCGCAATAAAAACCTATACTCTTTTTAATATCCCCGACTGGCAATGCCGGGATAGACTGTAACATTCTCACGCATAAAATCCCCTTTCATTTTCTAATGTAAATCTATTACCTTATTATTAATTCAATTCGCTCATAATTAATCCTTTTTCTTATTACGCAAAATGGCCCGATTTAAGCACACCCTTTATTCCGTTAATGCGCCATGACAGCCATGATAATTACTAATACTAGGAGAAGTTAATAAATACGTAACCAACATGATTAACAATTATTAGAGGTCATCGTTCAAAATGGTATGCGTTTTGACACATCCACTATATATCCGTGTCGTTCTGTCCACTCCTGAATCCCATTCCAGAAATTCTCTAGCGATTCCAGAAGTTTCTCAGAGTCGGAAAGTTGACCAGACATTACGAACTGGCACAGATGGTCATAACCTGAAGGAAGATCTGATTGCTTAACTGCTTCAGTTAAGACCGAAGCGCTCGTCGTATAACAGATGCGATGATGCAGACCAATCAACATGGCACCTGCCATTGCTACCTGTACAGTCAAGGATGGTAGAAATGTTGTCGGTCCTTGCACACGAATATTACGCCATTTGCCTGCATATTCAAACAGCTCTTCTACGATAAGGGCACAAATCGCATCGTGGAACGTTTGGGCTTCTACCGATTTAGCAGTTTGATACACTTTCTCTAAGTATCCACCTGAATCATAAATCGGCAAAATAGAGAAAAATTGACCATGTGTAAGCGGCCAATCTGATTCCACCTGAGATGCATAATCTAGTAGAATCTCTTCGCTATCAAAATTCACTTCCACCTTCCACTCACCGGTTGTCCATTCATGGCTGAACTCTGCTTCCTCTGTTGACATGACACACATCATCTCAATATCCGAATAGGGCCCATCAGTCTGACGACCAAGAGAGCCATAAACACCAATAGCCTTAACATCATCCCCATATTTATCCAATATTCGTTCCTTAATTTCATGAACAATCTTCATTCTTTCTTCTCTAGTCATTATTATTGGTCCATTCACTATTCTCATTCCCTTTTCAGATAATTTTAGATTTGCTTTTCTAAATAAGAATATTTGGAGAGCACCGTTCTTATTCAGCTATTAATAACTCGTCTTCCTAAGCATCCTTCAATCCTTTTAATAACAATTATAGCATCTAATCTTCAACAAACTGGCCCGTTTGTTGAACTACTCTTTAATAAAATAATTTTTCCGTTCCCAATTCCACATTGCAATAATAGAAAATCCATCTTCATCGGCTTTTTCGTCATCATCTGTATGAATCAAATCGCCTTCTTCTGTGTCATCAAGGTTTAATTTTTTATGTATTTCTTTTAACAAACCACCATAGGAGATTAACCTTTTACGGTGTAAACCTTCCTCCAAATCAGACAAACGTTTCAAATTCTTTTCTTCATCATCGGTCATAAAATCCGTATCCTTTACAGGATATTTTGCAGTTTCGTCAATTGCCGATTGTATATCCGATTTATATTTATTTTTCGGTCGAATCATTTGAACTTTTACATTTGGATCATAGTCTAATTTCATTGCCTTTTTCCAAAATTGAATCCATTGTTTTTGATTCACGTAGTTTTCTGTATTCTTAAAATAAGTTGGTTCCACACATACCAATACATGCATGTGCTGATTATAAGAATTATCTTTATTATTTATTGTCACTTCCGTTGCACGCATAAAACCAACAAGATTTTTATTAATTTTTTTATATTGCATCATTCGGCGAAATCCTTGAGCCATATCTGACAAACTCTTATTTAATTCTTCGCCATCATAAACATTTTTAACTGTTAATGTGAGAAACAACCAACGAACTGTTGGCTTTTGTTTAATAACTTCAGCAACAACCTTTTGTGACTGAATGCCATGTTTCATTGCTCTCCTCCAGTTGCACATTGGACAAAGCCTGGATTTACAAAACCACACTCGATACAACTTTCTTTCGCCTGTTTCACGATTTTGTTTATACTCTAATATTTCAGCACAATCTTTTACTCTTTCAGCCTTTTTAAATTCAAGAATATGCAGAAGTTCAAAGTAATCAACATTAGCGATTTTCTTTTCTCTCCATGGTCTCACTTTTCCACTTTTTGTCTTGTCCACTAAAACCCTTGATTTTTCATCTGAATAAATGCTACTATTAGGACACATAATATTAAAAGAAACCCCCATCTATTTAGTTATTTGTTTAGTCACTTATAACTTTAACAGATGGGGTTTTTCTGTGCAACCAATTTTAAGGGTTTTCAATACTTTAAAACACATACATACCAACACTTCAACGCACCTTTCAGCAACTAAAATAAAAATGACGTTATTTCTATATGTATCAAGATAAGAAAGAACAAGTTCAAAACCATCAAAAAAAGACACCTTTTCAGGTGCTTTTTTTATTTTATAAACTCATTCCCTGATCTCGACTTCGTTCTTTTTTTACCTCTCGGTTATGAGTTAGTTCAAATTCGTTCTTTTTAGGTTCTAAATCGTGTTTTTCTTGGAATTGTGCTGTTTTATCCTTTACCTTGTCTACAAACCCCTTAAAAACGTTTTTAAAGGCTTTTAAGCCGTCTGTACGTTCCTTAAGGAATTCCTTAGTGCTTTCATAGATTAAACTCACATCACGCTTTAAATCGCTTATTTTAGACTTTAAAGACTTGTTTTCTTCAAGCAACTCATTATAATCATTTACATTTTCATTAAATCGCTCTACAAGACCACTATATTTTTCTTTAACTTGCCCATGTTCTTTACTTAATTTTTTATATTCTCTCGCCATATCAGTACTCATGAGATTTCTAACATGCTGTTTTAACCTATCGTTATCTCTCGCAGCAGTCACTAAGTTTTTATAATCACGCTCCGATATAACAACATTTTTGGTTGGTTTCTTTTCTGTTTTCATTATTTCTTTTCCCAAACCAAACATGGACTTTTCACCCGTTGGCACTTCAACACTTTTCATGTGTCGTTTCGCTGGTACTTCTAAATCTGATTTAACTTTATCGCTATAAGCAGTCCATTCATCTTTTTTAACTGCTAAATTTTTTTCTAGAAAATCAATCTCTTTTTCCAAAGTTTGTTTTTTAAATTTAGCTGTCTCAATATGTTTACGGTCAGAGCCACGTTCACCACGCTTCAACTCAAAACCCTGTTTTTTCATATGCTCGGGGAATTTATCTTGTAGCCATAACAGTTCTTGACGATTAAACACATTTTTTCCTTGCAGTTTTCCATCACGCATAGGCACAACACCTAAATGCATGTGAGGGGTTTGCTCATCATTATGAACTGTTGCATAAGCAATATTTTGCTTGCCATATCGTTCGGAAAATAATTTATAACTTTCCTCAAAAAATCGTTTTTGTTCTCCTGGATCCAGTTGCTCAAAAAAATCTCGGTCAGATGTTACTAGCAACTCATTTACAAGAACAGCATCTTTCCTCGTTTTTCTTGTACCTGTTTTTTGTGATTCAATAATTTCTTTGACACGTTCGTTGTAATCAATATTTTTATCATTTTTCAAATCATAATTTTCACGTGTTCGCTCATGGTCAATATCATCATTCGTTCTACTTTTTCGCTCTCTTTGATTATGAAATTGCATGCCTTTTAGTCCAGCTGATTTCACTTTTTGCATTCTACAAACTGCATAACTCATATGTAAATCGCTCCTTTTTAGGTGGCACAAATGTGAGGCATTTTCGCTCTTTCCGGCAACCACTTCCAAGTAAAGTATAACACACTA
>NZ_JAESLH010000034.1:0-46505 GCF_017892545.1 Staphylococcus sp. GDY8P67P | reverse complement strand
CACAATTATACGGACTTTATCGATTTATACAAATATTTATTGGAGGTATGTTTATGAATATTGAACAAAAACTTTTCGAAGATGCTAAATCCTTAATCAAAGAACGTTATCCAAAAGGATGGGGTGGTGCAGCTGCAATGTATTCGAAAAATGGAAACACATATACATCAGTCGCACCAGAAATTATAAACGCTTCTAGTGCATTGTGTATTGAAACTGGAGCAATATTAGAAGCACATAAGTACCAAGATATAATCACTCATTCAATTTGTGTTGTAAGAGATGATGAATATAGGGATTTTAAAATACTTACCCCATGTGGTACATGCCAAGAAAGATTACTATATTGGGGAAATAAAATTAAAGTCGGTATAACAACTGATAATGAACAACCCCAATACAAAAATCTATATGATTTACAGCCACATCATTGGACTAATGCTTACGATGATATTGAATTTTCAGTATAAATTTATTATAAAATGAGCTAACTATTTAATTAGTTGGCTTTATTTTATATTATCGATACTTTTAGAGAATCCAGATGTCTTATTTTCAAAACCATTATTTTTATAAAAACTATAGACATTGTCTCTTTCTTCTCTTTTACCACTATTTAAAGTGAATGTTTTGCATCCTAATTGAATTGCTAACATTTCTGACTCTTTTAATAAAAGTGTTCCATAGCCTTTCCCTCTATAACTAGAATTAATAACGAACGCTAGTAAACGCATATATTCACCATTTTTTTCATAGAACAACATTTTGCACATACCACTTAAACCAATTATCACGTCATCTTTTATTAAAAGTAATAAATAATAATCTTCATTATTGTATATCTTGTTCAAACGATTAACTAAATCCTCTTCTATTGTTGGATAACCTAAATCTTCATATAAAACTAACAATTCATCGATTTTATTTAAGTCACGTTCATCAAATAATCTTGTTTCTACATTCATAATATAACCTACTTATTTATAAAATTTCATATGTGGCTTTTCTTCTTTATAATAATCTAACCTATCTTGTAATGTACCTGTATGTAGTTCTAACTTGTGCCCGTCTGGATCAGTGAAGTATATTGATTTCTTATCTCTTATATCTCTTGTACGCCCTTCTAATATGTTCACATTTCTAACTTTTAACCATTGATACCATTCTTTAAATTCACTTTCATCAATTGTAAATGCCATATGCGTATAGGAGTATTGAATTTCATTTCTTGGTATATCTTTTTCTTCATTCAATGCCAGCCATAGTCCACCTAAAGTAAAATAAGCTGTCTTATTACTCTCTACTAGAATGTTAGCTTTTAAAATATCTTTATAGAAAGCAATAGATTGCTTAATATCTGATACTGAATAAGTAACGTGATTTATAGATTGAATCATTTAGTACCACCTCTTATTTAAAATTTAGTTGTTAAAAGTTTTTTCTATAACCATAAAAATTTCTAAAACCTTGTTTTTCGTAAAATTTTGCTGAACGGTTTGTTGCTAATAAATCAATTCTTGTATCTGGATACATTTTATGTAAATGATTTATCAACTCATTACCTATCCCCCTACCTCTTTTATGCTCTATTATAAGCAACTCACAGATAAACAAAGTAGTATAACCATCTGTTAGGCCTCTAACAAAGCCAATAACATTATCGCATTTATCAACGGCAACTATTGTTATGGAATTTTCTAAAGATTTCTTGTAGTTATCTTTACTTTCAACAAGCTCTTGCCATCTCTCAAGTTTATTCAATTCATTAATTTGTTCCCAATAACGTAAACGAAATTCTACTAATTTAAATTCAATGATAAATGCACATCCTTTTTTTATAATTCACAGAATATTCTAACATAGATAAACACAAAAATAATCTCTACATTAAATAGATAATACTACGTAACCTTTTATCGAAATGTAATATAAGTAAATTCACAAACAGTAATGTTAATCATAACTTTTTGTTATCACTATTATTTTTAAGTATAGTACAATTAAGTTAATAATTTATTTTTAAGGGAGAGCATTAAATGAAAAATTTTTTATTTTTATTATTAGCAAGTTTTCTAGTTTTAGCAGCATGTGGGAATAAAGAAGAAAATAAATCAGAAGATACAAAAGAAACAAAATCATCATCAAAAGATGATAAGAAAAAATCAAATGATGATAAAAATGCATCTAAAGATAAGAAAACAAATAAAGAAGATAACTCTGATAGCGATAATCAAACTACTAGCAGTGACAGTCAATCACAAAATAGTGATGGCCAACAAGCTAACGTAGATAATCAAAATCAAACTACTAGCAATACACAACAAGCTAATTCAGATCAACAAGACCAACAAAATAAACAAATGAATGCTAACCAACAACAAAACACCGCTAACACACAACAACCGCAACAAGACAATCAACAAGCTAACGGTTATGATCCTAATAATCCATATATGAATATGCCTGACCAAGAATGGCGTAAAAACACTGGGGATGGTCTTTCATCTGGCGAAAAGCAAACTATGTATGCAATTGAAAATAATCAATATGAAGTTGAAGACGCAGAGCAAAAACTTGCAGCATTAAAATATTATCAAAATAAATATAGTCAATAATATTTACGATTACACTACTTGTGCATATATCTTTTATAAAACAACCCACCTAAACGATTAGGTGGGCTTATTTTATCTCCACAATATCTAATAAATTAACATCACTTAAACCAGTTACTTCATATAATTGTAGAGTTTCTGTTTACGGGTCTATTTTGTGTATGTAATTAACATTTGTTTCAATATATCCACCTTCAAAGTAACGTAAATCAATTAATGGTTGGTTTTACATTTTAAATATTAGTGTATCGTTTAAATCAGCAAGTTGGTGGTCTCTTAATGTGGGCTTGTCTATCTTATTTTGGTCATTCATATACTGTTCTAATCTTTCGTACTGTTCGGGCATCGTCTTGAATGGTTGCCATTTAACCATTCCTCTGCCCTTTGGTATGCGTGGATTAAGATATTCACGTGGTATTTTACGATAGTCAGTTTCATTTTTATATTTATTTGGCATCATAGTATCACCTCACTAAACACAACGGAACATTCGTTCGCATATGTAAAAAAATAACCACCCAGTGACTAGTGTGGGTGGATTAAATCAAAACGGTACAGTTAGCTTCTTACTACTAAACGCAAGTAAGTCCACTGCACGTAATAAAATAAAACATACAACCAAATGATAGTATGCCAGTGTTAAACACTGTTTCCTCATTTATATTGTACCATAAAAAATAGGGAAAGCGCATATTGCCTATCCTAAACAGTATTATTAGAGAGCACTCTATTAAGGAATGGTAAAACTTATTCTAGTAATTTAAAATCATTTTATTAGTTATTGATTTTAGTAAATACTATCAGTTTGGAATTATATTGCAAAACTTATGAAAAATACCATTTTATTTTACATTATATTGTTATGTTAGTTATATAAATCAAAGGAGGTATTCATTATGAACAATTATGCGAAGTTTACTAGTATTGTATTAGCATCAATATTTACGTTATCTTTAGCCGGTTCACCTATCACACAAGCGAGTAAAGAAAACATTAATGTCCATCAAAAACAACAATTGAGTATAAATAACATACCAAGTGATGCACAAAAAGAAGGAGACCACTACGTTAAATATATTTCAGATCAAGAGTTAAAATCAGAATTAAATAAAAAAGGATATGATACTAGCGGTTTTGAATCAGCTGAAAGTAATAATAGTATCAATACTTATGCCGCTAAAAAAGGCGGAGTAACAAAAGCAGTATATGGTAAAGGCAAAAATTCGGATAAAGTAGACTTATACCTATCACATAGTGCAGCAACAGGTATAATAAAAGCTGGAGGGTCTGGTGCAGCTGGTGCGTTAGGAGCTTTAATTGGCGGTGTATCAGGTGGTTTTACAGGTTCGTTTGCAGGGTATCTAGTTAATGCATTTGGCGGTAATGCAGTTCCTAAAAATGGCATTATAATTAAAGGTAAAGTTGATGGTACTGTAGATAGTGTTGTAAATCAGTAGCAAATGAGGTGTTTTCTATTATTAAAATTTTAATTGTTTTTTTATCAGCCTTATTATCCACGTTGTATGCGTTGCTAATTTTAAATTTAGTTACCAATCAGACATTAAGTTCTATCTTAATAGGAATTGGTCTATTTATAATAGTATTTACAATTACTACAATTGGACAAAAGATGAATAATAACAAAAATAAATAAAAAAAGGGGTGGTTTTCAGCCCCCTTTTATTTACTTCATTTTATCCAATAAACTATTAAACATCTGCCTAATTCTTTGTGACTGCACACCAAATATACTCCCAGTTTCTTCAAATTTCACACCATTACTAAGTAATAAGAATATATTATGTTCTTCTTCAGTCGCTACTCTTTCAACAATAGCCTCTAATTCATTAAAAAATATAATATCTTCAAAGCTTGTATCGTTATTATCTATTGTTTTATGGTAGTTTAATATAAATTCTTTTACAGTACCTTTATCATACTTCGTACATAATCTACTGTCTTTGCAACACGTTTTAATATAACTTTTTTGTGTGTCTTAACGTTAATACACTTATGCCCATCACATCAGCTATAACGTTCTCTGTATGATTGTTATCGTCCCTCCATTACAATTTAATGATCTGTTGTACCTTTGTTTGGGTATTGTTGTATACCTCTGTAATGCCCTTTACAATCGATTCTAGGTTCATATATTGAAGTTCATCCATATCACTAGTTAGATTCTTATAAGTATCTACCATATTATGATAATTACACACGTATCTTTCTAGAACAACTTTCAATAAATTTCAAAATTTTCATACATGAAAAAAGCCCTCAACCGTTGTGGTTGAGAGCTCTTATAGTGGAGACGGCGGGAGTTCATTAAAGCGTTTATCTATTCATGTATAAATCGCTATAAGTGTTGTCATATCAATGTTTACGTTGCCTAATCAGTTGTGTGTAAAATGTTAAAATTGAAAAAACAAAAGAAATTTGGGGCAATGATTATTTGAAATGCAAATATAGAATTTGTTCCCCTTTGATTTTTAAAATAGTACCGCCAATAATTGTATATGTTAAACTATCTACTTTTTCTAACGATTTCAAATCACCTTTTCAATACAGTTATTCATAAATACATTTCTCGCTGCAGCACAGAGCTTCTCTCAGCATATGAAGAGTAATGTTATGAAATACATTTATATACCTAAAAATAAAATGGTAATTTAATACAAGTTGAAAATAAAGTAAGGGTAAACAGTAAGCTGAAAATAATAGTGTAAATCACTATAAATCCTAAAAGAGCATTAAAGATTACACAAATTTCCATTGGTATAATTAAATAAAAATAACTAAATACTAATATTAAAATACTAATCAAATTAAAGCCTGCTGAGAAATAAAATCTATATAAGGTTGTTATCAGTTTTTCTAAAAGCTTTTCAGAATTCTCATCGAAAAAGTTATCACTATTTAACTTTAATGTTTTGATTAAGTTCGTTTTTCCAATAGCACTTATAGTTAATGCTAAAGCACTAAGAGAAAAAGCTATCAGTGCTATAAAACCACCTATAAAAGCTAATATTAATGGAGGTAAACTATCAATGAAATTCTGTTTATTAGTACAATATAAAATAGTTAAAAATATTATTAAAACAAAAGTGATTATAAAACTATATAGCGCCTCTCTACTATAATATATTTCTTTATATCTTCCACTTTCGCATAAACTCTTCAAAAATCTTCTGTTCTTTAGTTTTTTTCTTATTAAGGATAATTTAATATTGCTATTTTCCATAAGGAAACCACCTTATTCCTCTATTCTCTCCGATTGATACATAACTTCAATAGGAGAATCTCGTTTATTATTATCAATTGGTTCTTTAAGAAACAATTTTTTATCTTTTTTCGTGTTGATTTCTATCCAACTATCTGAAGCATTTTTCCCTTTTGCATAATAGTAACCTGCTCCATATTCAGCAACTTGTCGTAATACACTAACAATTTTAGAAGTTTTTTTAATCGGATCTCTCACATCACTTTTCAATTCATGTTTATATTCTTTTATATTTGCTTCTTGTAATTCATCAATTATCTCATCCATATCATCTAGTATATCTTCCGAACCATTAGGTGGGACTATTGCAGCTGTAAATACGTTCATTTTGTCAATTTCCATAAACTTGGCTTCAGCACTTTTTTTATCTACCATCATTGTAATATTTACATAACCAACTTCAGGTAAATTATTTTCAAATAATATTTTAAATATGTTAATAAAATTTCTATAACCAAATTTTTGTTTAGGTACAAACGCTATTACTTCCGTTGTTAAATTAAATGAGAAAGGTATTGCATATGAAACTTTTTTCAAAGTTATATCGTCTAATTTTTCATAACCTTCATCAAAAATATTAAAATTCTCTTCGTCATATATTTTCAACAACCAGCCAAATATAATATTTTTTTTAAAATCTTTATTGATTCTATAAAATCTATATTTAACGTTGGTTTTTTCATCTCTATAACTATTTTTTGAATCCATGTTTAATAATACATATTCTAAAATATCACTTAATTTTTTGTGATTTTTATATATTTTAAAAATATCCTCATTCACATTAAATTTAGCATAATATATGTTACTCATTTTCCCCGTAACCTCTTTCTTGTGTAGTTATTTTTTATTATATATTTAGTTGTACAAAATAAAAAGGGTTTATATTAAAAAAGCAACTAATATCGGGGAATGATATCAGTTGCAACTACACAATATCATTATACTATATTTTAGTACCTAGTACTAATCATTTTAATCTTATTCCTAAAATCTGCATATATTATCATGTGGGAATCTACATTGGGATGTTACTTACCCAACTTTTCTAAATCCATAACATTCTTTTCATCATCTTCATCAATACTATCAATAAATACTGGTGTAGCTACATTCACTTATCTAACATTACAAGTTACAATATATGGTTGAATATTTTGTTCGTTTCTTAGATCAACTAACAAAGGGCGACGTGTTTCCCTACTTCCTTTATCTAATAACTCATGTAGCTACCGTCACAAATTGTTAAATAAGCTCATGCACTAAAGTGGTGCGTTAGCTTACACACTAAAATACTGTATGAGATGTATACAAATTTTTATATACCACTGTCCATATTTGGACTGTGAAACTCACTGCGCAAATCTGCGCCACGAGATCATACATCATAAATATATTTCGACTATAAGCTGCGTAGCCAAATTGACTACGCACATCTATAAGTTAGATAACCAATATTTCGGTTTTCCAAAGTACCGTTTTGGTAATTCAGCTATTACAGAACTACATTTGAGCTTTTCAGAATTTAGAAAACGGAAATATGCGTTATCTAATATCCCCAAATATGGACGTATTACATCGATTTTTACAAGTGTAGTTGTAACTACGGTTTCTCTTAGCAAAGCTCAAAAATGAGCCGTGTACTTTTTGCAAAGTCCAAATTTGGACTCTGCCGTCGTGTTTTAAGACCTCGCGCACCAAGTTAGTGCATATTGCTAAATTAGCAATATGGTTTACATACTTTTCAAGAATTGCTCATAATTATCAAATATCCCACTCTCACATTCCCCCTGTGCTGCATCGAGAAATGAATTAATGTATAGTTGTTCGTAAAATGTTCCATAATCTCCTATAATTTTCATCGAATTATAAGTGTTTTATAACTTAACATCTTTAATCATAACTTTTTGTTATCACTATTTATTTTTGAATGTAGTACAATTAAGTTAACAATTTATTTTTAAGGGAGAGCATTAAATGAAAAAGTTTTTATTTTTATTATTAGCAAGTTTTTTAGTTTTGGTTGGTTGTCAAAGCCAAGAAGATAAAGAGAAAGAGTTTAAAAAATCAACAACTACATATGTAAACGAACTAAATAAACATTTGGATAAGTATGATGAAGATGAAGGTGAAAGCATAGCAGATTTCGCAAAAATTTCTAATAAAACAAAAAAAGAAATAATTAAATCTTTTGATATATACAAAGACAATTTTGATAAAGATGCTTTAGATAACTACGAGAACAAAGAAGTTTATAACACTTTATCGAACATTACTAGTTTGTATACTGATTACTATTCGAATGTAAATAAAACAGCAAAAATTAATAATATAGGTGATGAAACATTTATTAAACATCTAGCAAATTATACATATAGATTAAGTGATTCTTTAACTAATCAAGAGGAAAATTTAAAAGAAATAGATACAAAATCACTACTAGGTGAAAAAACAAACAATAAATTAAATGATATGATTCACACTGATGAAGATGACATGGATGAATATATGTCTGTATTTGGGAGTTTACAAGGTGAAGGGTACGAAGTTGATAATGTAGATGAATTACCAAAATTTGATGCTGTGAAATATAGTAAATATCAAAACAATCAACATGACAGAACAATGTCGGCAAACGAGTATAATGAAATAGCAGATGAAGCCAATAAAATGTTAGATTCTGATTCACAAGTTGAGCATGTTGATGATGAAGTTAACGTATATGTATATAATTTATTAATGGACAAGTATAATATATTAGTTGATTATAAATAATCCTTTGGTCAGCCACCACTATGCTCTATATATCTTATCTTTAATAACGAAAAAACTTTATGAGATTAAAACTTATGCTGATCTTTTTGGAAACACAAAACTATAATTAATACATTATCCCAGTATGGGGTGCATTCTATTGCATAAACATTTTACTAAAGCCACTTTTTGTTCGTTCTCTTTTTATTGATGAGTAACTACTATCTTAGAATAATTTGAAATTCGTTAGATATGTTTTAAGATGACAAACTATGGTTATATAACAAATAGCCACTACTTAACTACCTTTATATTGATTTATGAGTATATCTCTGAGACCTGCACTTTATTTAGTGCAGGTTATTTTATGTCTACAATATCCATCAAGCTAATTTTTCTTAATTCATCTTCTACATGGATGTATAAGCATTCCTCTAAGTCACCCACCTTGTGAATGATACCCTCTACATTTTCAATGTAACCATCTTTATAATAGCAGACTGTAAGTGATGGATCATGAAACATCTTATATACTAATGTATCATTTAACTCGTTTAATTGATCTTCACTTAATATAGGTCTCTCAATTTTATTTTGGTCTAGTATGTATTGCTCTAATCTTTCGTATTGCTCAGGCATTGTCTTGAAAGGTTGCCATTTAACCATGCCACGTCCTTGTGGTATGCGTGGATTAAGATATTCACGTGGTATTTTACGATAGTCAGTTTCATTTTTATATTTATCTGGCATCATAGTATCACCTCAATAAATATAATAGAACATACGTTCGTTATTGTAAATAAAAAAAAGACAGACTAGACCGTCTGCCTTATAAATTAAGAGTTATAATGCTAAAAACTGATAAATACATTTTAACATGACATTGAACTATCAAGCAAATAACCATCCCATAACATACTTGGGCAATTGGTATGTGCAAAAATTAATAATTATAAAATAATATATATAGC
Source organism: Staphylococcus sp. GDY8P67P (assembly GCF_017892545.1). Classification (NCBI taxonomy): domain Bacteria; kingdom Bacillati; phylum Bacillota; class Bacilli; order Caryophanales; family Staphylococcaceae; genus Staphylococcus; species Staphylococcus sp. GDY8P67P. The sequence continues at coordinate 36,885 of NZ_JAESLH010000034.1, read as the reverse complement.
TGTATGTAAGTTTACTATAGCATTAAATATCAGAATAAGCCTATTTTATACTCACTCTAATGTGATTAAAAGAAAAAATTTAGTTGTATAATAACCAAATAAAAAAGACGACTTTTAAAGTCGTCTAGTGCGTATTCTATAGAAAGTGATAAGTGATTCCATTACCTATTATATACAATTTTAGTTATATTGCAAATATTCAATCATTTTAACTATTAACTTGTCTAACATCTGCTTAACTCTCTGAACGCCTACTTCGAATATACGAGCCATATCTTTGTAAGTTTTCCCCTCTACCATCAGTAAAAACAAATTAAACTCTTTGAATGTTCCTACTGTTTCGGCAGCCAATTCTAGCTCGTTTAAAAATATCGCATCTTCTGTATTCATTTGATCTATACGCTTATGGTCAACTTCAGCACCTAACTCAAAGAAATCATCTGTTTCAATGGGTTTATCTTCATAATCATCGTTAATATGCTCGTGACAGCTCAATATAAACTGCTTAATCGTCTTTTTATCATACATAGCCGATTTCACTCGCCAATCGATCTAATATAGACGTTCTAGCACGCAACAATGCCCTTTGTTTAATACCGATAACGTCGCAAATAACGTCATCTGATAAGGTTTCCTTGTCCCACCACGTCAACTTGATAACTTGTTGCTTTAATAAAGAAGAATCATTATATACAGCAGTTATACCTTTAACCACATCACATATATTTCGGTACTGAAGGTCATTGACGTTATGAGGTCTGTTGATGTACCAGTCACAAAGTCTGTGATAGTTCAACATATACTTGGATAACATTTTATAGTTCACATCTTGATACTCAATAATCATATGGCAAGCACCTCACGTTCATTTTGCAGGCTTTCACGTTTTGTTTCGATATAGTCATTATAAATCACTTTATTGGCTTGTATGTGCTTCTCACGGCGTTGTGAACGGTTTTTATGATGGACTTGATATAAATCTTTCTGCAGTTTCTTAATCGTTTCGTGTGGCTTATATGAGCCATTTGACTGCATGTATTGAATGATATCCTTTTGTTCATGCGAAGGATAGTGTTTGATTAGCTTTTTAACCAAATTTAGTCGTTTATTTGATTGTTTTTTATATCTATCCAGCTCGTCTTTTTTCTCAACAATCCAACATACTAACTTTTCTAAAGGATATGAAGTTGTGACTACACCCATCACATCATCACATGTCATGTGCGACGTATTAAGGCTATACATACATTCAATTTGTTCTTCAATGGTTTGTATTTTACGATTAATAAACACGGGATTATAAGCAGTTAATAGCTCGTATTCGGTTATCTTTTCTGTAGGATAATATCTTAATACTTGCATACAGGGTTTTAGAAGCATTGTATAACCTCATTTCTTTAATTATTAGCATTTATCACATTTTTATAAACTATTAATCATCTTTGCCTATGCCAAACTCTTCATATACTGATTTAGGCTTCTTACCTGTCACAAAATCACCTACGGGATCATACTCATTTTTTGTCTTAGGTTCCATAATCTTGAGACGTGCCTCAACAGTTAATCCTAATTTGGGACAAATGGCGTTCATTGTATTCACGCTATCCCTTTGTATTGTGTAATGAGGTGAGAGCTTACTTCCACGTTCAGTCACAACCACCATACCTTCTTCTTGAATTTTGAGTGTGGCATTTTTGTAGTTACTATATGTTTGGCAATAAGTAGCAAGCAGACCTTTGTCTAAATCTTTAATAGGTAATTCATTAATAAGTGGAAGCACTCTATACCATTCTTGAGTAGCATCATCGTCTAAAAAATCGGGTGGCTCTTTTGATAAAGGTGTAAGCTCATTCATAGCTTTCTCAGTCGCATTTCTTTGTTCTTGTACATCTTTGGTACGGTAAGCTTTTTGTTGTGATAATAGTTTTCTTTGTGACATCCATATCATCTCCTATTAGTATTATATGTATTGAAACAATCATTCATATTAAGCTCTGACAAACGTCTTATAGTGCATTGAAAGGCTTAATAGTCGGATATTAAGCCATAAACGGCTTAAATTAGGCTATTTTATCTATTGATATTGTGAATTTTTACACAATTTTAGCTTTTCATTTCAAGATTCGGTTACGGATAAGTCGGGCTCGTTTTCGCTCGAACACTAGAGCCACGGGGGTTTTTCTTCGCCACACCAAAAAATATTTTTGAAATTTATTTTTTTGAATCTCAATCCGAAAATTTTTACACTCCCGATAAAATTAATCTATCCGTTAAAATTTCCACCACTACTTTAATTATCTACTGGGCAAAATTAATTTACTTTCAATCTAAATTTAGTTACTTTTTACTCTTTTCATACAACGTATTCTAAGCCCATTTAAGCCACATGTAAGATTGTTGAGTACCTAAAAAAACTAAATAATAAATGTATGCTCTGTATAGCTCTCTAAATGGCTACAAATGGCATTGTATAATGCAAAGTATTCATGCTTAGTTATAACGTTTTGTATCTCCTAATTGCTTCTAACATTGTTCTTGCTTATCACTTTACGAACAACAATTATTATTTATATTTTTAAATCTCATTTTGATTTTTGAATTTAATTTTTATTTTGAAATTAGAAATATTATTTTGAAAATAATTCTTTAAAACTTTTTTGTAATTCAAATCTGAAATTACTTTTTACATTTACTTTCTTCTCTTAATGAACTTCTTAACTGAATTGATTCAACAAATGAAATCATTTATCTTCTGAACTCAATCAACAATTGAACTTCAACAAATGAATTAACTTAAACAATTTATCTTAATTGGATTAATCATTCTTAATTAGAAATCAAATATCAATTACAATTCATTTCTTCTCTTTGAATGTTGATGAACAATCACAATGAAACTTCTGTGTGAACTATCTCATTAGTTGGATCTAATCCTCATACTAAAAGTAGTGACCTTATAAACTGTGTGCTTAATAACCCGACCTTTAATGTAGGTAGCTTAATCACTGCGTACTTTATTGTGCAGTCCTCTAAACTATCCACCTTAATAAGCAGTGTGCTTTAATACACAGTGTCTTTAATGCTTGGGCACTTTATAACAGATGGCGCTTTATTATCTATGCTCATTATTTGCCTGCACCTTTAATACTTGGGTCTTATAACTGCATGTGCTTTTATATACTATGTTGAAGTATCTGCTACACATTGAATGCGTTCCACATATATCATTGTGATTACTTTCACATATATACTTTAAGAAAAGACCACCACCAATTAATAGTGATGGCCTAAACCAACGTACAGAAGAACTAGGATCTAATGAAAATAACAAGGAGTTAAATGCCCAATGGCTAATTTAGACTTTAATACTGAGCGCTCAACATTAAAGATTTAGTATATCTTTAATATCTATATTATACCATGAACGCCGTCATAATGCTACTTTATATTATCTAGTATTAATAGAAATTGCTTTTATTTTACCAATCTTTTCAATGAGCTTATTCATCGATGTCACTTCATCTGTATAGATTTGTACACTCTTAACTTTGTTATGCTGCACTAACTTTATAAATTCTTGCATAATTGGTTTGTCATCCACTTCTATAGACAGTCCATACAGTCCTTTATTAACTACCACTGTTAAATTGCCGCGATGTATCGATGCTAGGATATTACTATCCTTATTGTTGTCTAACATCACACATAGCTTGTCATTGTCTTTTAATGCTTGAAATACATTGTTATCTAACTCATATGGTTTAAATGTCTGATAGTTAGGATCTACTGTTTTGGTCGTTCCCATTTCTACAGGTTTATCTGTCGTAAGTGCTTGTACTGTAATTCGATTCTTTTGCTTATTATATTTAACGTTATTATCTGATTGTTTGATTGTTGTTAGCATATACTCACATCCTTACCATTGTTTTTTGCCATAATGATATTTTTGGAACTCATCACGAGAAACGGTATCTAATGCTTTCTCCAGTTGCCATGCATAGCCTCTAGGAGTCGTTTGTTCGTCGTACTTGTTGCCATCACCTAAATTGATTTCATGGTCTAGCATTTGGCCTTTATACTGGTTGTGAATGTTACCAGGATTATTTTTCTCTTGCTTAACATAACGTTCACGAGATATACGACGACCAGCCTCATTTTTATTCTCAATCATTTTACGATACACTTTCACAACATCTTGCAGTTTATCCTGCATCTCTTTCGCTAGTTTTTGATGTTCATCCTTAAATCCTGTCATTTCTTCGTTATATGCCTTATAGAACTCTTTGAATTCTTCATCGGTTACTTTGTAATCATCTGTATTCAATTGTCTATCTACCTCAATTAATTCTTGTTCCAAATCAGCTTGTAGACCTTTTAATTTAGTTGCTTCTGCAAATTCATCATTATTTTGATAATGTGTAATTTTACTATTAAGCTGTTTAATACGATTTGTTAGCTGTTGGTATTTTTGTTTAATCTCTTTTGCCTTAACACCCTTATCATAAATTTGATTATCAAAGATATTGATTGTATTGTCTTGTACTGTTTTTACCATAATTAAATGCCTTCTTTCGTTTTTGATTTATTATGCGTTTTATTGCACTAAAGTCTTTCTTATTTCTAGCATATTGCCTTACCAGTGAATCAAGATACCTAACAGATACATTGTTCACATGGGTAGGTAAACGCGCTAGAATCTGATGTGCTATCCGTTTATGATTCATGGAAACACTCCCTTAACTTATTTTCTGTGTATTACCTTTAATATGGTGTGTCGGCATAACATAGTGACTATTTCTATCAATTTCTAACATACGTTTACCATCTCTGTATTTCTGCCAATATTTAGCATCTGCAGTGAGTTTATTAATTTCATCTAGTAAATAATTAATCGCTAAATGATCACCACGTAAATATATTGTCATATGCCCTACACTGTTATAGTTGAGTTTCAAATTATATCCTCTTAACCACAAGAAGATTGATTCAGTATTTAACCTTGATTGCAGCTTTGCCTGTCCTAAACTCGACAAGCACCAATCACATGTTATAAAGTCTATTTCTAAATACTGATACTTGCCCTGTGTTTTATAGATGTGACAAATAGGTTTGTTAGCAATTTCTAAATTCTTAATATCATTAAAGTTGAGTTTCTTATTATTTAATTTGAATGATTTCTTATAGCTCATTTTCTTCATCCTCTATTCTTTTTAATATATCCTAAATAATCCTAAATAGACGGTACTCTTTTCTTAATCAGCAATTCTTCTTGGTTCTTTCCTCTTTTTCCGTAAGTTTTGAAACCATACTTTTTAAAATATAATGTATTATTTTGCGTTTCAGTCCATAAACACACTGGAACATTTATTGTGTTAGCAATATTTATCACACTGTTCATTAATTTCTTTCCATAACCTTTTTCTTTTGAATGCAAAGAATCTACTTCTATCATTAATGGAACGTTAAAACATTCAGCATGATTCTCGTTAGGTCTACGCAAATTAAACGCTATAGTACCTTTAAAGTCTTTTGTGAATACTTGAATAAAATTACCAAGTGGCAAAATATAGAATCCATTTTCTGCTAATTTTAATAGTCCTAATATAAAACCACATTCTTGTTTTTCAGAACTGTTTAATAATATTTGTAACAAACCAGCTTTAAATGTTTCTTGATTTGCTGCCACATTGTTTTGAAAATCATTATTTTTTGCCATACGTTCAAAAATATCATGTTCAATTTCGGTTATAGTCACATTATTAACCTCCGTTTGTTTTTAGTAGCGTATTTACTCTACCATTCTACTTTTGCGCTACCTCGTATTTCCTTGTCATATCAAGCGTTACTAGAGTTTTAGTAGCGGTAGCATTACTTTTCTGTACTCACAGATATTTATATATATATGATTTGTGAACTTAAAATATTTTCAATCTCATAAAATTCAATCTACCGCTACTAAAATAGACAAACTCCTTGATGCTATAGTCTTTATAAGGGTAGCGTTTAGGTAGAATTAAGTAGAGTTACGCTACTTTTATCTTTTTCTGAATCCACCTCTGACAACACCATTACCATTAATTGTGAATTTCACTGATTTTTTCCAAACCACATTAAAGTGATTTTCAATAATTGTTCTAAAATCTGATTTATCTATAGGGTCTCTTATAAAATTACTATTGCACCAAACTTTATAATCTTTATATGAGATTGATTCAGGTGTGTTCAAGAAATAATCAATACTTCTGTTCTCAAGATATTCACTTAAAGGGTTATTATTATCTGTGAACATTTCAATACTTTTATCAGAGCGCTCATTGTGTGTAATATATGAGCCTTCACGTTCTAACATGTCAGCTAAAGTATCAATTGCTAATTTTAAAACGTACTCCTTAGCACTTTCACTATTAATTTTGTTAGTGCTTTCTGTAACGCTTAATCTTGTCTCATCATCTTTAAAACTGTATTCAAATGGTATAATGTGCAATCTTTTATTAATCTGATCCCCACTTTCTTTAAATTTAGGGTAATGATTACTAGCGATAATAAACGGCGTTTGCATACGCACTGAACGGCTGTCCTTACCTTTTTGTTCAATTTCAAGGTACCCACCTGTGACTGAAGTTTTAATATTACCAGTATCCTCAATTTCAACATTAGGTAAATCATCAACTAAATTCGCCATTTTTCCATATATACTCGAACCTGCAAAATTATTATTTGCTAACCTTTGTGGACTTACTGACGATATTTGACCACCACTATCGAATGTAGCTTTAATCATATGCTGTAATGTAGATTTACCATTATCTGCAACAGTACCTAAAAGATATAGAATTTGATCAATTAGTATTTTGGGGTATAAAACTTGTGCAAACATTTCATATATATTGATTTTTGTAGCTTCATGATTACATGACACTTTTTGTATAGTAGTATCAATAAATTCATCGTATGCATTCGGATTATATGCTGTAGGTATTTTACTAATTACAAATATATCGGGTGTAAATTTTTTAAAACTTTTTGATTTAAAATGAACTAATCCATTTTTAGCAGCCACATAATCTGTATTGACTTCAGTTTTAATATCACATGTATCTATAATGTAATTTCTAACTTCTTTAACGGCATTATCCTTTAAAATTTCTAAATTCCTTATGATGCTTCGCATCTTACGACCAGTTTTATCAATTTCATAAATACCACTTTTAGGACTGTAAATATATATTTCTCCGTCAGCGTCGGGGTATCTAACAATTGATTTCTCTTGCAAAATATACTCAGCCATTATTGTGTGGGCAAACGATGGCTTATAATTTGTATCACCATCTGGATAGATCCACCATGAACCTTTTTTTAGTTTTTTAGATTTTGATTTTTCAAAGTTAAAGTCATAATTTGAATTTTTAAAAACTTCACTTTGATTACTAATAGCCTTATCTAGCTCTAACTGCCCCCATGTAGTATTGCCACGTTTACTATTCCATTTATCAGTCAAGTTATTATAATCTAAAAATAATCGTTCCATTTGCCCTTTATCCTTGCTCGTATAAAAAGCTAGATAGTGTAATAAACTTTGTACACCTTCACTAGGACTATCAAAGTATTTTTCATAATTACCTTTTAATAGATCACTGATTTTATCTTTATTTTTAGATTTCATCATGATATCCAATACTTCATCATCACTTAAATCATTAGTGCGATTAGGATGTATTGTGAACGTCTTAACTGGTTCCTCTACTTTAAAATACCTCTCTACAATATTATTGATCGTTGCTTGTACTTCACATATTTCACTTTGACCAATTGATTCACCAGTGACTGTCATAAATCTTGCGTTATTATACAATTCAATATCTAAATCACTTCGTTTTTTCTTTCGCTCTGAAGGTAGTTCACCTTTAAAGAAACAATGTAATCCTGTGCCACTAGGTGATAATTCACAGTAAGTTAATTCTGTCATTTCTAATGCTAAATCAGTTTGTAATTGACCTGTATCAGGATTGACTGCATCATCTATATCTAAACAAATATAATCATCATCATTGCTTAACACAAAGCCGATACCGTTATAACTGTGATTCTTCTCATACAAACTATGAATTGCATCAAAAATCGTCCATGTTTCACTTTCTGTAGAACTTGCACGATAACCAGCATAGCTATATGGCACTTTTTTATATTGTTTTTGCTTGTTATCCCATTCAGCACGCCACAATACCCATTTAGGCAATTGTTTTAATTCATCGGGTATTTCTAGCGCATTGACTTCAATGATTTTATCTTTTTCCTTAATTGCCATTAAATTCCTCCCTATTCACTTCAAAAACGAAGCACGGAATGATATAATATATTTATATAAATAAGCCATTCCATGCTTGTTTTGCTTTATTGTTATCGAAATTCATTTATGCGTTGTCAGATTCTGTCGCCAAACATTCATCTGATGACGCTATTTCTATATCTAATGCTTTAAAATCTTTGATTAACTTATCAAATTGCTTTAGATACGCTAACATTAACTCAGTTGTATGTTCATGTTGTATACGAGATTCGTTATAACCTATTGCGTAAGTCATCATTTCCTCTTTAGTTGTTAAATCTCTTTTAGTGAACATTTCATCACCATGCCACACATGTGCAGTAATCACGTCATCAATTTTTTCTTTCAATAATTCAAATTCGCATATTAAATCTTTCTGATTCCAATTCATCGTAAAACTCCTTTATTTATAAAAATTGATATAATTTGGTCTGTTTTTCTCGATCGCTTTGATTAACTTTTCAATTTCTAGCTTAGCAAGATAGAGATTGTTTAGGTCATCTTCCCGTGAGAAGTAACTGATTTCATTTGCTATATCATAATTCTTGACCTGCATTTGCTTTAAGATATTGGTAGCGTATACAGACATTTGTATCATCGTTTCAAAGTCTTGGATCATATCCAAAATATCCAACTCGCCAATATATTTATCGTTCACACCTTGACGTTTCATATAAGCTTGGATGAGTTGCATTTCTTCTACTTGTCTGTCATCTTTGCTTAAACCTCTATTATTAATACGCTCACTTATAAGCATGAGTGCAACTTCTCTGCCATATTTGCTTTTAAATTCTTTAATTTTCATGTTATTTAACTCCCTTTTCTAATATTTGTCATTTGCATTTTTAAATCGTTTAAATCGATATTTAATTTGTTGTTTAAATTAAATAACAATTCTCCCAAATCTTCGCTAATTTCTTTTTCAAGTGGTTTTGACTTACAATAATCAATTAGCCATTGCATTAATTCGTTAGCATAATCACTTTGACCTAACACATGATGCACCTGTTCTGTTTGTTCGATATATTCATCTTTTGTCATCTTATTCAACCTCTAATTCTTCTTCGTCATCTAGGTATACGTCATATTCATCGTCATATTCACCATGAAATCTATTCATATTAGTAAAAATGCTTGCTTCATCTTCAACCGTTAAGCCGTATAGTAATTCAGCGAGACAATCTTCATAGCCTAGTTCTTTTAATGCTTCCACACGGCGAATACCATCAACGATATAAAGCCCATCTTCTCTTGCACTGACTGTGATAAAACCTATAGCAAGTCTGTTAAAGTTTTCTACAATACCGTCAACGTTTGGATTATCTGTGGAACGATATGAGTAATCCACTTTCAAATCATTAATATTAACTGTTTCAAATTTTTTATTCATTTATACTTCCTCCAAATTTGTAAATTTAATTCCATATGCTGTTGCGACAATAAAAATTGCAAATGCTATAAAGATATCTAGTGCTATACCAATTAATACAGTTAGTATTGATAGCATTAAAATGTATATTAGGTATTTCATGTTATCCCTCCTTATGACCCTACTTGAATTGAGTTGCTAAATAATTCATCTATAGGCATACCGTATAGATCACTTAATATCTTTGCTTCATCTAAAGAAAATTTTGCCTTTCCACTTTCTTTAAGTTGATAACGTTGTGGCGAAATACTAAGTTTCTTTGCAATTGCTTTTTGAGTATCACCTTTCTCACGTCTTGCGATGTATAACATTGGATATGCTAAGTTTGTCATTTTGTTCTCCTCCCAATTAACAAGTTTATATGTTATTTCTTGTTGTAACTATACTATACAATTGTTATAACCATCTTGTCAATACTGTATTATGATATAAATTCAAAATGACATGTTTATATGTTATTATTTAAAAGAAGAGGTGAATAAATGTGATTAAATTCAATTTAAAAAAAGTAATGAAACAAAAAAACCTTAATATAAGTCAATTAAATGAAATGACAGGTATATCAAGGAATTCTTTAAGTCTTTTAATTAACGGCAAAAGTCAAGGCATACAATTTGAGACTATAGAAAAGATAACAAGAGCTTTAAATATTGAAGTGGAAGAATTATTTGAAAGAAGCTTTAATGAACTAAAAATTGAGTTCGGAAATTTGTACAACATTACTCAAAAGCATGAGTATCAGACAGGCAACGTTGATCCCGAAACTAAAGAATTTATTCCTATTGAGGGAAAAAAGGGAGAACATAACTATACTTTTATAGGAATAGGATCTAAGTATATGATTGATGGTAATGAATTAGAGGAAGCGATACCTTATAATTTTTCTTTAGAATTTAATACAGATGATGTTTTACATTTAAATATCCTATTAAAAAATAGTGACTTCATAAATGATTTTATCTATTTGTTAGATAATGTAAAAAACTTCCAAAATTTGCTCATGACATATATAACATTAAAAATATTAGAAAATTTAAAACAAAGTAAATTAAAAACAATTAAAAATAATTTTAAAATAACGAATAAAATAATCGAAGTTACTTATGATTTAAGTGAGAATTCTATTAAACTACCCTTGAATGATGATTTAACTATTAGTTATGAACATTTAAATTATGAAGTAAAAAAAACAAATGACAAATCACTTTACAAAGTCATTTTTGATGATGGAATATATTTTAAATACCAAAAGTAGGTGAAACTCCATGCAACACGACCTTAAGCTATCCCACAACATTTATAAAGATGCTAAACGTGGTACATACTATTTCCGTATTAAATACTACGAGAAAACGGGAGAACGCAAAGAAATTAAACGTACTGGATATAAACAACGTAAAGAAGCTGTGAAAGCATGTAACACTTATATGGACGAAATAGAGGGTATCGGCAAGATTAATCAATTACCGTTCGATGAATTGGTACAAGAGTATGTTGAGTGGTATTCTGCACGTCGTAAAGCATCAAGTTTAAAATCACTTAAGACACATACCAATAATCATTTATTACCATTCTTTAAATCAATGGACGTATTCAACATGACTACACAAGATGTGATGAAGTTTCAGAATAAGAAAATGAAGGAAGGACGTTCTGCAGAATATTTGAAGAAAATGCATGTATTCTTGGTATCTATATTGAACCATGCTATGAAGTATCATGATCTAAAACAAAATGTTGCATCATTAGTAGGTAACTTTGAGATTGAGACACAGAAACGCTTAAATTACTGGACGTTAGAACAATTCAATCAATTTCACGATATGTTACCTAATTTGCAACAAAAAGTATTCTTCAAGCTATTATTCATGAGTGGCGCACGTAAGGGAGAGATTAGAGCGCTCACATGGGACAATGTAAACTTTGAGGATGATTATATCCATATAAACAAAACGGACTACCACGGTGAAGTGACAGCCCCTAAAACGAAAGCGTCCATACGTGATATATATTTACCTGCTCACATGATGGACGACTTACAAGAATATTTAAATTGGTACAAAGATAATAATATTTATAAATCTAATTATGTACTATTTGGCACATTTTTTAAAGCATTTAGTGAAAGTGCTATTGATAGATGGTTTACTGGTACACTTAAAAAGCTTGATGAAACATTGCCTAACGGGGAAACTTTCCCACGTATTGTCATTCATGAATTAAGGCATAGCCATGCGTCTATGCTAATAAATCATGGTGCTAGCCCTATGATAATAGCGCAACGATTAGGACATACATCTACAGAAGAAGTAACATCACGCTATGGTCATTTGTACCCTAGCACGCAAAAAGAAATAATAAAATATTTATGACGTTGTGCAAAGTTTGCACGGCGTTTTTTTATTGCTTGGGGCTAAACTGGGGCAATATTGGGGCAACAAAAATAAAAAGCCCTTAACCACAAGGGTTAAAGGCTACATAGTGGAGACGGCGGGATTCGAACCCGCGTCCAGAGGTCCTGATACTAATCTTTCTACGTGTGTAGTCTATCAAGGTATTTCGCATAATGTTAGGTGATAGACAGCCGACATTATGCTAGTTCGATTAATCTCTTCTAGGCAGACTTCGAACGGCAGTGCTTAGCGTATCCTATTAAGGTTGAATCGCGTTAACTGCACATAGGAAATGCAGTTAGGCGATGCAGAGTGCTATTAGGCAGCTACTGCGAAATTATTGTTTGATTTGTCAGTTAATTTTTAACTGTGTGTGTTGGTGCGGAGACAACCCTCCGACACGCTTAACTAGCTCGGGGACCCCTGTCGAATCCAAAAACGTCCCCTTAATAATATAATGTACTTTCTGCAGATTTAATCATCTATCTTTTCAGAAAGCACATATTATATTACCAAAGATCGAAGTCTTTGGCAATATTTTCGCTTAATAACGCGCTTTAAGCGCTCTATCTACGTCACGTTTCATTGCTTTTTCTTTCAATGCCTGACGTTTATCATGTTTTTTCTTACCTCTTGCAACACCAAGTAAAACTTTGCATTGACCGTGTTTTAAATAGAGTTTTAAAGGAATGATGGAATAACCAATTTCTCTAGTACGTTCTCCTAATTTTGCTATTTCACGTTTGTGTAATAGTAATTTGCGTGAACGACGTGGGTCATGGTTAAATCGATTTCCTTCTTCATATGGGGCAATGTGCATATTATTTAAAAACATTTCGCCACGATTTACTTGCGCATAGCTATCTTTAAGGTTTGCACTGCCACGACGAATGGACTTAATTTCTGTCCCTTTCAACACAATGCCCGCTTCAATCGTATCTTCTATATTAAAATCATGTCTGGCCTTACGATTTTCAGCTAATGTTCCTGGTGATTTTTTCTTTGGCATTGAGTTTCACCTCTTTGTTGAATTATTTTTTCTTCTTACGAGCTTTATTTTTCACTTTTTTATCTTTGTAAAATGGCTTGTGTTTGGTGTTACCACTTGCTTGTTTGTTTTTATTGCGTTGGTTTTTACCTTTTCGTTGTTTCTTCTTGCCTTTTTTATCATTATTTGAGTTATCTAATGATTGACCGCGTGGCTTCGCTTGAATCGTCTTACCACGTGAAGGTCTTGGACTACGCTCTTTTTTCGGTAATGGCATACCGACAATTTGGAAATCGATCATACGCTCATCAACATCTACGTTAACAACTTTGATTTTAACTGGATCACCAATGCGAAAGACTTTAGCTTGGCGTTCTCCAATCATTGCCATTTGACGTTCATCGAAGTGATAATAATCGTCGGTCATCTCTGATACATGTACCATACCTTCGATTGTATTTGGCAATTCGATAAACATACCAAAATTAGCTACAGAGCTGATGATACCTTCATATTCTTCTCCGATATGTTGAACCATATATTCTGCTTTCTTCAATTCATCGGTGTCACGTTCTGCTTCGATCGCTCTACGTTCTCTTTGAGATGTATGATCAGCAATTTCTGGTAATGCTTCTTCCCATTTATTAAGTGTTTTATCATCCATTGTTTTATCAATAAGATATTTACGAATAAGTCTATGCACGATTAAATCTGGATATCTTCGAATCGGTGATGTGAAGTGTGTATAGTGTTCTGCTGACAGGCCGAAGTGACCTAGATTCACATCATCGTAACGTGCTTGTTGCATTGAACGTAACATCATAGTAGAAATGACCATTTGCTCTGGTTGACCTTCTACTTCTTGTTGAATTTTTTGTAAAGTTGATGGATGTACTTCTTCGCCAGTACCTTTAATCATTAAACCAAAGTTAGTAATAAAGTCAAAGAATTGGCGTAAACGTTCAGATTTCGGTTGCTCGTGTACACGATATATAAATGGTACATTTAATCGATCGAAATGTTCTGCTATCGTTTCGTTGGCTGCTAACATAAACGATTCGATGAGACGTTCACCTTCACCGCGTTTTCTTAATTCTACGTCTGTTGGAATGCCTTCATCATTGACAAGTACTTTGGCTTCACTGATATCGAAGTCAATTTCACCACGGCGTTTACGCATGTTGATTAAACGTTCAGACAAGTCTTTAGCTAAATCAAGCATTGATGTAACTTCGTTATATTGTTTGCGCGTATCTTCATTTTGATCTGTAATAATTTCATTCACTTCATCGTATGTCATACGATAATTTGAATGAATCACACTATCAAAGATTTCATGATTAACCACATGACCACGTTCATCTAATTCCATCTGGCAACTTAAAGTTAGCCTATCTACTTGTGGATTCAATGAACAAATACCGTTACTAAGTCGATGAGGTATCATTGGAATTACACGGTCAACTAAATATACACTTGTTGCACGGTCGTATGCTTCTTCATTTAGTGCTGATCCTTCCGTTACATAATAACTGACATCAGCGATACTCACTGTCAATTGTGTATGACCATTATCTAACTTCTTGACACTAATTGCGTCATCTAAGTCTTTAGCGTCTGCGCCATCAATTGTAATAGTTAGCTCATTTCTTAAATCACGACGTCCTTCAATTTCAGATGGTTTGATTTCATCTGGTACAGCTTCAGCTTCTTCTAATACCTTATCTGGAAATTCTATTTCAATACCATGTTGATAGATAATCGACAAGATGTCGACACCTGGATCATTTTTATGACCTAAAATTGCTGAAACTTGGCCTTCTGGGTTATCGGTACCGTCCGCATATTTCGTGATTTGTACTAATACTTTATGCCCATCTATCGCACCTAAATTATGACCTTTAGGTATAAACACATCTTGCATAATGCGTTTATCATCTGGTAAGACAAATCCAAAATGTCGAGCTTCACTGTACGTGCCCACTACTTGGGTAACGGAGTGTTTTTCGATTGATTTTACTTCACCTTCCAGCTTACCTTTATGTTCACCTTTAGAGTTTTGTAATTCGACAAGTACAGTATCTCCATCCATTGCACGATTAATCTTTGTAGGTGGGATAAAGACATCATCCATCTCATCGTCTTCAGGACGTAAGAATGCAAAGCCTTTTTTATTTTGACTAAGCGTACCTTGTATTAATTTCGATTGTTTTGATTTTTTAGATTCCTTACGTTGGTATCTGTCTGTCTTCGTACGTTGAATTAATCCTGTTTGTTCTAATTCAACAAGTACCTTGATTAAGTCTCTAAATGAGTCGGCACTATTTAAACCTAATGCATCTTGAAAATCTGATACAGACATGGGTTCATAATCTGGTTGCTTAATAATTTCTTCTATGGATTGCTTTAAATTCATTATGCCCCTCCTTTCTATAATTAAATACTAAAAATTTATTTGGACCAATCTAATGATTCTAAGAATTGGTATATATCTTCAAAAACTTTTTCTTTTTCTTTATCAATTGTAATGACATGTCCTGAATTCGCATACCATTTAATTTCTTTATCATCAGACTCGCTGTCATTGTATATAATATTAGCAGAGTCGGTATTAATCATTTGATCTTGCTCACCTTGGATAACAAGTAGCGGATCCATTACCTCGTCTACTTGATTACGTATACTTTGAATCTGACCTTGTAGATCTTTTAACGTATCTGTTGGATGAAACGCATCCATTTCTTTTTCTATGGTCGCTTCATCTTTGCCTTCGTATTTTTTGAAATTACGCGCATACGTTAAGACACCATCAAACATTGCACCTTCAGTCTTAATATGCATAGGTGAACACATTGTTATAATACCCTTTACATCTCTATCTAAGCTTATTTTTAATGCATAACAACCACCCAGTGATAAGCCAGCAACCACAATTTCATCATATCCTTTATCAACAAGGAATTCGTATCCATCTATTGCATCTTTATACCATGCAAATGGACTAGATTGCAGTATCTCTTCTGGTGGTGCTGCATGACCATCATATTGTGGTGCATAAGAAGTGTAACCCTTTTTTTGTAAGAATCTACCTAACTGTCTTACATCTGAAGAATTCCCTGTAAAACCATGTAAAAGTAATACAGCACGATTACCTTCTTCAAAAAAGAATGGTTCTGGTAATCTAATTTGCATTGTGACTCAATCCCTTCATCCAAGCTATTAAAATAATTATGATATCAGTTGTACTCAAAATATATTCCCTACTTCGAATCATTTAAAAGTCGAATACTTCCATTATAAATAAAAAAGCCCGACTTTTACATTGTCGGACCTTATAAACCAAAATAACTTATGCCTAACATTAACAAGAAGAAAATGACAGACAATACAATTGTTAATCTATGCAAGAATAAATCAACGCCACGTTGTTTTTGTTTACCAAATAACTGTTCAGCGCCACCGCTTATCGCACCTGATAGTCCATTACTTTTACCTTCTTGGAGTAATACAACAGTCACTAATGCAATACAATCTAAAATTAAAATGATCATGAAAAATGTATGCATAAAAATTGTCCTCCATTCATTATATACGAACCGCATTATATCACACGTTTATCTTATTTAGCAAACTTCTATCTATTAAAAGTGCTTTTACGTTTAATTGAAACAACCAACATATATATCGCTAAAATAAGTGACATGATCAATACAATTGTTAACGGTAAGATATTAATCATTGATTTTGTATCTAATATCGCTTCATAAACCGCATTGATATTAACTAAATTATATAAAATTTGTGAAGTGAATACTGCAAACATAAACCACCACAAATAAGTATGCCTATTCCAAATCGCAATAATCCCTGTTAAATTAGCAATCACATACATGATACCTGTAAATTGGAAACTGTTTTTTATCACACCAATTGCGTTTTCAGAAGGCTTTTGTCTACTATTTATTAACATTTGTTTTATTACACTATCGTCTAAAATAACGAATAAATGAATCGCATAAAGTATTGCTATAATTAGTGAAGTGTAGGCAAGAAAATGACCTGTTCGAATTTCTTTTGTTTTAGGTTGTGCCTTCATAATCAGTCAATGCTCCTTCTATAATTTACACTATTAATTATATCAGTTTCACAAACAAAGATGAACAAATTAAACAATGTAAATCTTGTATTTCATTAATATGTATGTTTCTCTGACACAATTGGTCATCATAACTGAAATCGACAGGTATCGCAATAACCTAACTGCACCATACGCATGGCGTATGGTTTTTTTATCCAATAAAAAACACGCAAACCCATAGGGTTTACGTGTTAGCGCGTGAACTCATTTTTTAGATAAACACTATTTATCTAAATTGTAGAAAGATTTAATACCATCGAATTTACCTGTTTCAAATAATTCATCTTCGATGCGTAATAATTGATTGTATTTAGCAATACGGTCAGTTCTTGATAATGAACCAGTTTTAATTTGACCAGCATTTGTAGCAACTGCGATATCAGCAATAGTTGTATCTTCTGTTTCACCAGAACGGTGTGATACTACTGCTGTATAACCAGCTTTTTGAGCCATTTCAATAGCATCAAATGTTTCAGTTAATGTACCAATTTGGTTAACTTTAATTAAGATTGAGTTACCGATACCTTTTTCGATACCTTCTGATAATTTAACAGTGTTAGTAACGAATAAATCGTCACCAACTAATTGAACACGATCACCGATACGGTCAGTTAATACTTTCCAACCGTCCCAGTCATTTTCATCCATACCATCTTCAATAGAAATAATTGGATATTTATTAACCAATTCTTCTAAATAGTCAACTTGTTGTTCTGCTGTAAGTTTTGAACCATTTTCGCCTTCGAATTTAGCATAGTTATAAACACCATCTTCGAAGAATTCTGATGAAGCACAGTCAAAGCCTAAGAACACATCTTTACCAGGTTCTAAACCTACTGCTTTAATCGCTTCTAAGATTGTTTCAACAGCATCCTCTGTACCTTCAAATTTAGGAGCGAAACCACCTTCGTCACCTACTGCTGTTTCTAAACCACGGTTTTTAAGGATTGATTTTAAGTTGTGGAAAATTTCTGCTCCCCAACGTAATGATTCTTTAAATGTTTCTGCACCAACTGGTAAGATCATGAACTCTTGGAATGCGATTGGCGCATCAGAGTGAGAACCACCATTTACAATGTTCATCATTGGAACTGGTAATTGTTTACCATTGAAGCCACCTAAATATTTATAAAGTGGTTGGCCTAATAAATCAGCTGCTGCACGTGCTACTGCAATAGAAACACCAAGAATAGCATTTGCGCCTAATTTACCTTTATTTTCAGTTCCGTCTAATTGAATCATCATTTTATCAATTGAAACTTGTTCTAATACTGAAAATTCACCTTCAACTAATTCAGGTGCAATAATTTCATTTACGTTTTCAACAGCTTTCGTTACACCTTTACCTAAATAACGTGATTTGTCTCCATCACGTAATTCAACTGCTTCGTGCTCACCAGTAGACGCACCTGATGGTACAAGTGTGCGACCAAATGCACCGCTTTCAGTTAATACTTCTACTTCCACTGTTGGGTTGCCGCGTGAGTCAAGGACTTCGCGAGCATAAACATCTGTAATAATTGGCATGTTTGTAATCTCCTTTATAAATAAGTAGTTTAGAAATATTAAATTTCATCTTTATTATAGCTATAAATACTATAAATACAAATAATTTAATTACTTCATTTTGATTATGCGTGCCATCAGTCATTTAAGCAAATCTTAAACAATGACACGCCCTTATATTTCTGGTCTTTAGACCATATTGTGTTTATATTATTTTAATGCTTGATAAGTGATTCACCAGTCATGTCTTCAGGTTGTTTTACTTGTAACAAATCTAATAGTGTAGGCGCTAAATCACCTAGTCGACCTGTTTCACGTAAAGTTTCACCCTCTTTAGTAACAATCACTGGTACAGGGTTGGTCGTATGTGTTGTCATTGGTTGCTCATCATCAGTGAGTACCATATCTGAGTTACCATGGTCAGCTGTAATGATGGCATGACCACCCATATCAATAATTTTATCTACGACTTCACCTAAACACTCATCAACTGCTTCAATCGCTTTGATTGTAGGTTCAAGCATACCGCTATGCCCCACCATATCAGGATTGGCAAAGTTTAATAAGATTAAGTCTAAGTCACCTTTATTCAACTCTTCAATCAGTGCGTCTTTGACTTCATAAGCACTCATTTCTGGTTTAAGATCATAAGTTGCAACTTTAGGTGAGTCAATCAATCTACGACGTTCACCTTCGAATTCATCATTGCGACCACCACTCATAAAATAAGTGACATGCGGGAATTTTTCAGTTTCCGCTATACGTAACTGTTTCAAGCCATTATCTTGTGCAACTTCACCAATTGTATTTGTTAAGTCGACTTTTTCAAAAACAATTTTTGCATCTACATTATCATTATATTTTGTAAATGTAGCGTAAAATAAGTCATTAACTTGATCTACTTTAAAGCCTTCAAACGCTTTATCTGTAAAGATTTCAGACAGTTGACCAGCTCTATCAGGACGGAAGTTATAGAAGATGACTGCATCTCCATCATTCACGCCATTATTTTGATCTTTGATGATAAATGGTTCGACAAATTCATCAGTTAAATCTTTAGCATAGTTTGCTTCAACACCAGCTTTAGCTGATTCAAATGTTTCTCCACCAAAGTTACGAATTGCGTTATAAGCTTTTTCTTCTCTATCCCAGCGTTTATCACGATCCATTGCGTAATAACGACCTGAAACAGATGCGAATTGGCCAATGCCTAATTCTTTAAATTTAGCTTCTGTTTCTTCGATATATTTAAGTGCTGATTTTTGGTCGACATCACGTCCATCTAAGAACGCGTGTACATAAACGTTGTCAACGCCTTGCTTTTTGGCTAATTCTAATAAAGCAAATAGATGCTTGTAATGACTATGCACACCACCATCTGACAATAAACCAAAAATATGAAGTGCTGATTGATTACCTTTTACGTGTTGAATCGCCTGGTTCAATACATCATTTTCAAAGAAATCGCCATCTTCAATAGATTTATTGATACGTGTTAAACTTTGATAAACAATGCGTCCAGCGCCAATATTCATGTGTCCAACTTCTGAATTACCCATTTGACCTTCAGGAAGTCCAACATCCAAGCCACTCGCTTCGATTTGTGTTGTTGGATATTGATTATAATAACGGTCAAAATTAGGTTTATTAGCTAGTTTCACAGCATTACCATGCTCACTTTCTCTATTTGCAAAACCATCTAAAATAATTAATGCAGTTGGTTGTTTAGCCATATTATTTTGCACCTTCTAACAATTGTACAAAATCGTCCACTTTAAGAGATGCGCCACCTACTAATGCGCCATCGATGTCTGATTCTGCCATGTATTCTTTTATGTTGTTAGGTTTAACACTACCGCCATATTGAATACGTGTTGCTTCAGCAACTGATTGTCCTGATAAGTCTGCAATCGTTTCTCTTACAAATGCACACATTTCATTGGCATCTTTTGCAGTTGATGATTTGCCAGTACCGATTGCCCAAATTGGTTCATATGCAATGACAACTTGTTTCAATTGTGTTTCAGATAATCCTTCAACCGCTTTTTTCACTTGGTTACCAACAACTTCATTAGCTTTGCCACTTTCGCGTTCTTCGTCTGTTTCACCAACACAAATAATTGGAGTCATACCATGATTGAATACGGCATGTGCTTTTTTGTTAATATCTTCATCTGTTTCATGGAAGATTTCACGACGCTCAGAGTGTCCAATAACAACGTATTTTACACCTAAATCAGCTAATGCTACTGGTGATGTTTCACCTGTAAATGCACCATTATCTTCATAAAAAGCATTTTGTGCACCAATTTGTAAACCTTGTGCTTTACCTTCATTAACTGCTGTTACTAAGGAATCTAATTGAATTGTTGGAGCACAAATGACAGATTCTACCTCTTTAGTATCTGGTAATGCTGGTAATTCATTAATAAAATCTTTAGCCTCTTGAACTGTTTTGTTCATCTTCCAGTTACCCGCAATAATTGGTTTTCTCATTATATACACTCCTATAAGTAAATTATGATTAATTTTTAATCAAGTTTTGCTCGTAAATTAACGATTATTTATTAGCAATCGCAACGACACCTGGCAATTCCTTACCTTCAAGATATTCTAATGAAGCACCGCCACCAGTTGAAATGTGACTAAAGTCATCAGCATATCCTAATGAAATCGCTGCTGCAGCTGAATCGCCACCACCGATAATTGTGTTTGCGTCTTTCATTTCAGCAATTGCTTCACAAACCCCAATTGTACCTTTTGCGAAATTACTGAATTCAAATACACCCATAGGTCCATTCCAAACTACTGTATGAGCGCCTTGTAGTTTTTCTTTGAATAATTCTACAGTTTTCGGACCAACATCCATCGCTTCTTGGTCGGCAGGAATGTTATCGACAGAAACTTCTGTAATCTTCGCATCATTAGAAAATTCTTTTGCAACTTTACAGTCTACAGGTAATACAATTTGATCTCCTGCTTTTTCTAACAATTCTTTTGCAAAGTCTACTTTATCTTCTTCTAATAAAGATAAGCCGATTTCTTTACCTTGCGCTTTGAAGAATGTGTATGACATACCGCCACCAATAAGCACTTTATCTGCAATTTTCAATAAGTTAGTGATTACACCAATTTTATCTGAAACTTTAGCGCCACCAAGAATTGCAACTACAGGTTTATCTGGGTTTTCTACAACACCACCGATATATCTAATTTCTTTTTCCATTAGATAACCTGCTACAGTTTCTAAGTGAGCTGCAATACCTACGTTTGACGCATGTTTACGGTGTGCCGTTCCAAATGCATCATTTACAAATACATCACCTAATGATGCCCAGTATTTACCTAATTCAGGGTCATTTTTAGACTCTTTTTTACCTTCTAAATCTTCAAAACGTGTATTTTCAACTAATAGCACATCACCTTCATTTAAATCTTTAATTGAGTGCTCTAATTGTGTTCCACGTGTTTCAGGAACAAATGCCACGTCTTTATTTAATTTTTCAGCTAATGCATTAGCTACAGGTTTTAAAGTTAATTCTGCTTTATCACTTTCTTCTTTAACTTTTCCTAAGTGAGAGAATAAAACGACTTTACCACCTTGTTCAATAATATATTTTATAGTTGGTAAAGCTTGAACGATACGGTTGTCGTCCGTAATTTCACCGTCTTTCATAGGTACGTTAAAATCTGCACGTACAAGTACAGTTTTACCTTTTAACTCGATATCAGATACAATTTTTTTTGTCATGTAATCTTCCTCCTTTAGATGGATGAATAAAGTAAAATAAGCGGAGAAGCGTTGAGCTCCCCGCTTACTCCTAAGCTTATTGATTCAATTTCACAACGCTATACTTGTTAAACTAAAGTGAGCATCAAATTATTTAGCGTGACTTGCTAAATATTCTAATGTGCGTACTAATTGTGAAGTGTATGACATTTCGTTATCATACCAAGCTGCTACTTTAACTAATTGACGATCTCCAACAGTCATAACACGTGTTTGAGTTGCATCAAATAGTGAACCGTAAGTCATTCCGATTACATCAGAAGAAACGATTTCATCTTCAGTATAACCGAATGATTCGTTAGATGCATTTTTCATTGCGTTATTTACGTCTTCGATACTTACATTTTTATCTAAAACTACTGTTAATTCAGTTAATGAACCAGTTGCAACTGGTACACGTTGTGCTCCACCGTCTAATTTACCATCAATTTCAGGAATTACTAGGCCGATAGCTTTAGCAGCACCTGTTGAGTTAGGGATGATGTTTTCAGCAGCTGCACGCGCACGACGTTTGTCACCTTTTCTATGAGGCGCATCTTGTGTGCTTTGGTCACCAGTGTAAGCATGAATTGTAGTCATGAAACCTTCGATTAAACCGAATTCATCATTCAACACTTTAGCAACTGGCGCTAATGAGTTAGTAGTACATGAAGCACCTGAAACAACGTCTTCTGAACCATCTAAAGTATCATGGTTAGTGTTGTAAACGATTGTTTTCAAGTCACCTTTAGCTGGTGCTGAAATCAATACTTTTTTAGCTCCTGCATTGATATGTGCTTCTGCTTTTTCTTTATCTGTAAATAAACCAGTACATTCTAATACTACATCGATATCTAAGTCTCCCCAAGGTAATTTGCTTGGATCTGGCTCAGAAAATGATTTAACTTCTAATCCGTTAACGCGGAAACCATTCTCTTCAACTTCAACTTCTCCTGTGAAGCGACCTTGTGTAGTGTCATATTTTAATAAATGAGCTAACATTTCATCATCTGTTAAGTCGTTTACTGCTACTACATCGATTCCTTCTACATCTTGAATTCTTCTGAATGCTAAACGACCAATTCTACCAAAACCATTAATTGCTACTTTAACTGCCATTATAATGGCCTCCTTTAAAATGATATTTAAAAAGTGGAATCACTTTTTATTACTATTATTCGCGATAATACTTGCCGCTCCTTCATCTGTGATTAACACAGTGTTTTTGGGTGCAATCGAAAGATAAGCTTTAATTGCCTCTCCTTTTGATTTACCCCCAGCAACGGCAAAGATAAACTTTTTCGATACAAGGTCTTCTAATTGAAGTCCGATCGTTTTTACTTTGTGAACGATCTGCCCTTGTTCATCGAAATAATATCCAAATGCTTCTCCCGAGGCATTGTGATGTTGAAGTTTTTCAATAACTTCACTAGGTGATTGACGTCTACGCGCCATCTTCAGCGCATCACCAATGCCGTGGATTGTAATATTTGCTTCTTTAATTTTTTCTAAAGTGTGTATCACTGAAGGCTCTAACATAAGTGTATTATACGTTGTTTCACTAACATTATCTGGTACATAAAGCGTTGTATAATCTCCATCTGTTTGCTGTGCCATACTGGCTGCAATCGTATTGGCTTGATATACAACGTTTTCACCAAGCCCACCTCTTGCAGGTACAAAAAATACGTCGTAAGGTTGCCGATGCATAGCTTCACTTACGTATGCCATCGTTGAGCCACCAGTAACTGCTACAGTTGCATGATCGTATAAAACATCTTCAACTAGCTGTCCGGCTTGTTTAGATAATTCAATTTTAACCGTTTTATCAGTGTCTGAATCACCAGGAATGACATAAACATCTTTAATGCCATATTTTTCTTTGATAATTTGCGCAAGGTGATGATCATCTGAATAAACGTTAAAATAACTATTGAGTTGGCGTACTGTCGTTTCACCAGCTTCAGTGATTTCCATACCTGTAGGTTTAACTTTGATAAGTGCTTGTTTCTTTAAAACATCTGTTTCAGAACGCAACACTCTTTCAGTTAAATCCATATATTCACTTAAACTACGTCTACCGACGGGTTGATACTGAGCGATAGTAGTGAGTATTGAAAAACGACGATACATCTTTTCAACAATTTCTGGGACAAGCTTTTGTTGAATTTTTATCAAGTTCTTCACTACTAACCTCCTCCGTTTCTATATACAAGGGTCAAGTTCTAACCATAGATTGACTTTTTACGTCCCTACTGGGACAAAAAAATATAACCTCTTATATTTGCTATAATACTACTATACATTTAAAAAAGCAAGAGAAATACTTCGTTCTTAAATAAAGTGAAATTTATACTTTTATAGTTCTATTCTCTATAGAAATATTTTACCCATTTTCTTTTTTTATTAATCATTTTCCACATGACATTTTTTAATTATATGTTAAACATAACATCATCAACATGCGTTTCTTTGAAACAATCTCCAATTATGCTTAAAATAAATATAAACTTAATGAGTTATTTTTCAGGAGGAATATACATGTCTAACAATAAACAACCAGAAGTTATAGACCCAGAAGATAAAAGATACAAAGATGACGATTACTTTAAACAAACGAAAGAACATTCTCAAAAAAATCCATATCAATCATTTAATTACAACAAACACATTGGTTGTCATTTAGGTCCATTTGGTTGTTTAGGTGGCTGCTTATCAATCATACTGCTTTTGTCATTCATTTCATATTTAGTGAGCTTTTTATTTTAATCATTCTTTTTTTGTTTCATATGATTCTTACTACAAATGATAAGCTGCGTTTCATTTTAGTGCTTAATTCACATTAATATTTATAAAAAACACGCACTGTATGTGACAGCACGTGTTCTAGAAATATAATTTTCTTTTTATATTTAATCTTCATCAGATGATTGCGAACTTTTTTCTGTGTTTGAATTATTATTTTGAGTTGAACGTTGTTGAGTATTTTGTTGCGTACTGCGTTGTTGTGTAGAAGGTTCACTCGTCTTCTCTTCTGTTGAAGACTCAGATGTGCGCTCTTCAGTAGAAGGTTCACTCGTCTTTTCTTCTGTTGTTTTTTCTTCTGTTGAAGGTTCGCTTGTTTTTTCCTCTGTTGAGCGTTCTTCAGTAGTACGTTCTTCCTTTGTTTTTTCAGGTGAATCTTTTTCTTCCGTAGTTCTTCTTTCTTGTGTTCTAGGTTGCTGTGTCTGTTGGGTTTGTTGGGTTTGTTGCGTCTGTTGCGTCTGAGGAACTTGTTGTGTTTGCTGTGTCTGTTGGGTTTGTTGGGTTTGTTGGGTTTGGTTTGTTTCTTCAGTTGATTTTTCTTTTTTCTTGTCTTTTTGTTCCTTAGTTTTTTCTTTCTTTTTGTCTTTTTCTTCTTGTTTTTGGTCTGCCAAACGTTCATTGGCTTTATTTGAATGATCTACGAATGCAAAAATTGCAAAAACTAACCCACCTATAAGTAATAGGACAATCAATCCACTGATCAGTTTTGCGAAACCACTCATTTTTTTATTATCTTTGTCATCAAAATTGTTATTTTGATTATGCTTAGGCATATGCTCCCCTCACTTCAATTTATATCAAATCATCATTTTCAAATGGCATTTAACTTCATGTTAGAACTATATTTTACACTATTTCATTGATTAAACAACCTTATTAACCACATTTTAATGTAGATGTTACTTTGATTTCCAAACTATAGTAAAATAATCACATACAACACTTTTATTGTTGCTTCAACTTAATACTAATCTAATTTCGAATATTGTTTCAATACTTTTACTTAAATTATTCTTTTACTATCAATAATATCATAACAGGATGTGAATAGATTTTGAAAAAGTACGACTTATTTAATGAATCAAATCAATCACAACAAAAGCCTACCCATTTGCGTCATATGATGAGCGAAAATGATAATGATGAATCAAAAATCCCAATTAAAACACGCTATAAACTTTTTATACTTGTGCTATTTTTGCTTTTAATCGCTTTTGGCATTATCGGCTTATTTATTTTATAATATGTAGTACTTCAATTACACTATTATAATGACATCAAAATAATTTCTACCGATTCAATGATGTATATTAAGAATCACAAAAAATTAGGCCTACACGATAATCGTATAGGCCTCTACTAAAGGGAGTCAAAATTTTACCTTCGCTAGTATATTATGGGGTATACTCGAAATAATTAAGAGATGATTAATTAATATCGAAGGTACCTTTATTATAACGACATATGATTTTATTTTAAATACATCTTAGACATAGTAAATGACATATTTTTGAACAAAATTCGAATAAATTTTGTCATACTCTTTATGAGATTTACTTGCATTTAAAGCCTGAACGATTCCATACTACAATTCTATGAGGTGATACTATGAAACACTATCTAATTACAGGCGGTACTGGTCTAGTAGGTACTCAGCTAATCGAGGCAATACAACAAAGTGATTCCAAAATCACGATATTAACAAGACAAAACAATGCTACATCACATCCTAAAATCACATATGTTAACTGGTCAGAACCGAATTGGGAAAGCCAAATTCCAGATATTGATATCGTGATCAATTTAGCCGGTGCTAGCTTAAATAATCGCTGGACCTCCTCACATAAACAAAATATTATGTTAAGTCGATTACAATCTACTCAGGCACTATACGACCTTTTTAAAAACAGAAAGCAAAAGCCAGCTGTATTCTTTAACGCCAGCGCAGTAGGTTATTACAAACCTGATTTAACACGTACATATACTGAGCTGTATCAAACATTACCATTTGATTTTTTATCTGAAGTGGTATATCAGTGGGAACGTTTAGCACGTCAATTTGAATCATTAGGCACACGAGTAATTATTGGCAGATTTGGAATGGTACTATCAAATCAAGGTGGTGCATTACCATTGATGAAATTACCTTATGATTTAAATGTCGGTGGTAAAATAGGTAGTGGTAGACAATGGTATTCTTGGATTCATATTGAAGATTTAACAAGAGCGATACTCTATACCATAAATAATGAAAAAGCACGCGGCGTATTTAATTTCACATCACCTATTGCAGAACATCAAAATATGTTTGGTTATACCATTGCAAGAGAAGTTCATCGCCCACACTATACATGGGTACCTTCATTTGCACTCAGACTTATCTTAGGTGAAATGTCGACAGTTGTACTTGATACTCAAAAAGTCTTACCTAATAAGTTGCAAGCACTAGATTTTGAATTCAAATACCCAAATCTGAAACTAGCACTAGAAAATTTAGTTCATTAAGAAAGGGACTATTTAAAAATGAAACAAGATAGTATTAGCCATATCTTATTATTCATTGCAGGTTTACTCCTCATCACCAATGGTATTTTGGCATTTGAAAAACCTGCTATTATGATCGTCATTTCTATGTCTTTAGTAATCATTGGATTATTGACGTTAGTCATTTCGATTATTTTAATTTATAAAAAGAAACAAAATCTCTTAAATAAACACTAATCATACTTTCAAAATATTATTAAAAAAACAAGCCACACATGTCAACCACATCGTATATGCATCATGCATTTTAGAAATGGTCGTACATTGTCGTGACTTGTTTTTTGTTACTTGTATGTCATTATTAGCTTACGCGATATATTATGATTCTGGCACCATAACATCATCGATTAAACCGTATTCTTTAGCTTCTTCTGCTGATAAGAAGTTATCACGGTCAGTATCTTTTTCAATTTGTTCAATTGATTGACCTGTGCGCTCAGCTAAAATTTTATTTAATTTAGCACGTGTTTTCAGAATATGATTAGCGGCAATTTCAATTTCAGTTGCTTGACCTTGCGCACCACCAAGTGGTTGGTGAATCATTACTTCAGCATTTGGTAAAGCAAAGCGTTTACCTTTTGCTCCTGCTGCAAGTAAGAATGAACCCATAGATGCAGCCATACCAATACAAATCGTTTGCACATCTGGTTTAATGTGTTGAATTGTATCATAAATAGCAAATCCAGCAGTTACACTACCACCTGGTGAGTTAATGTAAAGATAGATATCTTTTTCAGCATCTTGTGCTTGTAAAAATAATAATTGTGATACGATAGAGTTGGCTACGTTGTCATCAATTTGTGAACCTAACATAATAATACGGTCTTTTAATAAACGTGAGTAAATATCATAAGCACGTTCCCCACGGTTTGTAGTTTCAATTACTGTAGGTATTAAATTCATTAATATTGCCTCCTTATTTCTAACTGATAAATTTATTTTAACCTAAAAGTCAAATATGGTCAAAAAATAACGCTTAGAATTTCATCAAACATTATAAATTATTGTTGACCAACACTTATAAGATTTGTACACTAATATTATTGTTATTTACCCCTCGTAGTGTAATGGATAACACATAAGATTCCGGTTCTTAGAATAGGGGTTCGATTCCCTTCGAGGGGATTAATAAGTTATTTTCTCATTTTCACCCGATATCACTAGTTGTCAAAATACTTGTGGTGTCGGTATTTTTATATTTTATAGTGTCATTCGTTTTGATACGTTTTGAATTTCGCGCCCCCATTTAGTCCCCATTATAAAATCAATTGTTTTGTGATATTCCCATACACCATTCTTGAATATCTACTAATAATATATTTAATTGAATTAAATATTCAATTAGCGCATTCTCTCTACTATTTTTACTTATATTAATTACATATTCTCCTAAGTAATCTTTCTCTATTAATGTATAAATATTTTTAAGTAGCTGTTTAAAGACAAATAACTGCTTCTGTTCTTCTTTCCTTAATTCAATCATTTCATTACTATAAATAATTTCATCAATTATACTAATATATTTAATCAATTCTTCATAATTTCTTGTTGTAAACTTTATTTCTTTTACATTACAATCATCATATTCACAATAATTATTTTTAAAATAAACCTTATTCTCTGGTCTAAACATTTTAATATTATATTTTTCATCCAATAAAAATTCTTTTTCTTTATGTAAACTACTTGCAATCCTTTTCATAGAGTATGACTGAACTATTCTATCGTTAATTTTCACTATAAAATCCATAGACATACTAAGTCTTATTTTTATTTTTTCTCTATCCTTTATTGATTTCTTCTCATATTCTTTTTCTAATAATTTATTTGCGTTATCTCCTGCAATTTTTGCACCTAAATAAGCACCACCAAATGTAGCAAAAATACCAATGAAACTTATAGCAATTGTGTAACCTTCTAATTTATTTTCTGGATCTATATTACTCAATATATAGCCAATCGTAAAAATAAAAGTGAATATCATTAAACTAATTACACCAATAATAGTTATAACAGTTTTACCATCAAATCTATTCAAGTGTTGCTCACCTCTTAATTGTTGTTTTTATAATTATCTTCTAAAAAGCACACTAATACAAGATGAATTAAGAAATAATATTACTATTTACTTTTCCTTTATATACAATTGGACTTTTTCGTCCTTTTGCTATCGTCTTTTTTGGATAAAAGTATGTGGTCATTTTTGACCGTGTACATTGTTTGCTCTTTTTTGAGCTACCAAACCACATACTCATTTTTGAGTAATAGCTTTTGTTACATAATTCTCAAAAAAAAAAACAGCTCAAAATATCTTAAATAACTTTATAAACGATTCTGACATTCACTCTGTGCTGCATCGAGAAATGAATAAACGTATAGTTGTTCATTTGATGTTCTATAATTACGTCCATATTATCATTAAATATAAACAAATTCTTAAATTTTTAGATTAATCATAACTTTTTGTTATCACTTTTGTTTTTTAGGTATAGTACAATTAAGTTAATAATTTATTTTTAAAGGTGATATGTGAAATGAAAAAGGTCTTATTTTTACTATTAGCAAGTTTTTTAGTATTAGCAGCATGTGGGGATAAAGAAGAAAACAAGTCGGAAAATAAGAAAGAAACTAAAGCATCGGATAAAAAAAGTAAGAAAGATGATAAGAAGTCTGATGAAGAAAAAGAGAAGTCAGACGATAAAGCTAATGAAAAAGTACAAGAGCAAGTGAATACTCAAGAGCAACAACCTGTTCAATCACAGAAACAAACACCTACACAACAAGAGCCTACTGACCAAGAGAAAATGGAAGCTAATGCAAAAGTTGCGAAAGAACACGGATTTACAGGTATTCCTAATGGCGATGTTGGCATGTTAGATGAAAATCAATCCCCAGACGACGATTCAGAACAAACTTATGATTATGAAAATAACGGAGTACAACGTACACCTAGTGAACAAAAAACACATGAAGATTGGGTTAATGGGCAAGATGAGTGGATGAAAGCTAGTGAATCTGAAAGAGAAGAAATAAGAAAAGCTGATGCAGAAAAGTATGGATATGAATATGATCCAAGTGATTATGAAGAATAGTAATACAAATGCACCTCATGTCATTATATATTTTCATAAGCCAACCCACCTATTCATTTAGGTGGGCTTTATTTATAATAGTAGATTGTTTTAAATAAGTGACTTCATATAAATCAGCTAACTTCTTGATAAAATCAATCAATTCTTTTTCTGTTATAATACGATTTTCAAAATCTGTCTTTAGTTTTATAAATAACTGCTTTTCTTGTTCAGTACTTATTTTTTTAAAATATCCCCACATATGACAATAAGCATTTATTATTGAGCCTTTAGTAGGCTGCTTATTTAAGGCGTATTGAATTTTTTGTTGAACTAATTCAATTTCAACATCATTATTCATCAAAAATCTAATATCATTATAAGCGTTTTGATCATGCCATAAAACTTCGTATTTATATCTACTCCACAGTTTTTCTTTTTGAAATTGTTTGTTAATGTTATATACCTTCTTTCAATGTTCTATTTAATAAAAAGGAACTATTTTACTAGCTTTAATAATATCTTTAGTAAAGAAAAATTGTTTGCCCTGTCCTGTGTATGAAGGGTTGAGTATCATATTTGCTTTTGCGTTATATAACCATTCGGGATGTATTCCTGAATTCAAAATATCCTGGAATTCTTGGAAATCTTTATTCCAATCTAAATTTGGTTCCATTTATAATCACCTCATGAATATGATAGAATGTTTGTTCGTATATGTAAATAAAAAAATAGACCACTAATTAAAGTGAGACTATTATTAAAATCCAATTTTACCCTCTCTATCATGGACGAACTCTATGTGATCAATATCTTCTCCTGTGTATCCATCAATGCCGATAGCTTTCAAATCTCCAAAGGTTTTAATATAATTTTCGAATTTATTTTTTCTTTCTTTCTCTGTGTTAAAACCACCAATATTTTCTTCAATATAAAAATGCTCACCATTCTTTAAAAAAACTTTTATTCTATACTTTTTGCCTTCTATGCCCAATATTTCTCCCTCTTTCTACTTATTATTTATTTTATTATTAAATATAACATAAAAAAATAGGGCAAGCACATAAGTGCCTGCCTTTATAACTATTGTATATATCTTTATTTCACCGTCTATTTAATATAAAAATAACCGCCCCCGATACACATGTTGGTGGTTTGAGTAGATAATTCTATTTGTTATCAACAACTCGTTTTTATGTAACTTAATTGTCTGAAATTCTTCCTTTATCAGTACCAAATTTAAAATATAAACTAGCTAAAATTACAAAAATGAAATCAAAGTCACCAAATAATGTATGTATCACAGCTAAGAAAATCGCAAGAGACATTAATACTAAAAATAATGTTAAAAACATAGATATAATAGCATTACCTTCATCACTTCTCGAAATCCTTATATCCCATACAAATGGAGTTATAAAATCAGAGTAAATTACATATAAATGCTTAAATATATATAATCCACATAAAAGATATATTATTAAACTTATTCCTTCCATATACCCCCCGCCCCCTTATTTATATAAATAGGGCAAACATATAAGTGTCTACCCTTAAATAAGCATATACGCTTATACTTTTCATTTTTTCTACACAATAATTACCACTATACTATGTGATTCGATTATTATTACAACTAAAAGTAAAGATGAATTTTCTATATATCATCAATAAATTCCTTTTTAGTTTCATCACTATATTTTGATACCATGAAACCAATTTGCTTATCTAAATCTGGATACAGATGATTTTCGAAATAATGATACTCTCTTAATTTTGTTAACATTTCTCTTCTTAATTCTTCATATCCTTCTTTGAATAACTGCTTATCTTCATCAATTTTCACATTTTCATCAAGTTGAAGAATCTCATTAAAACTATCGATTTTTCTCTTTAAATCTTCAACGAAATTCTTAATTATTTCTAATTGGCTTTCCTTTTTATTTTGAGAGTTATTATATTCTTCAATCATTTCTTGAGCTAATTTTAAATCTTCTTGTAATCTTTTTGCATATTCAATTTTATCAAATTCCATTTTAATAACTACTCTATTCATTTTTTTGACATCCGTATGATTAAGATCGTAAAGGAAATCATAATTTAAAAATGCACCTTTTTGAGCTTCAATTCGCTTATTATTCAAATCTTTTTGAACTCTCATAAATAAATGTTTATCGAAATGTTCCTCTTCATCAATGGAATATAATTCTAAACGTGGTTTTCTAAGTTTATACTTATTAGACACACTGAATATAAATAGTAAAGCTATATATGGATTTTTAGTTATATCAAGTAGACTCGTCTTCATGCCATAATGTTGTAATATTGATAACTGTCGAGCTCTATCCATTCTGTTATCTTTACTATATGGTATATAATCTAATTCTTCTGGATAATTGTAAGCAATTTTTTTATAAATTTGTTCAAAATTAGTTTTTAATTCTGTTGAAATATCGCTTCTTAATATACCTGGTAGCATGGGCCAATCAGATCTTTGTCCTCTAAAGTAATTAAAAGTGCACGTATCTATATTCTCTGATTCTTGCAGTATTTCTTTTATTAAATAAAATAATTGCCATTCCTTTTTATGGCGCTTTTGATCAATATCAATCTTTTTATTTAAGGTCTCAACCATTTCTTCATACTCTTTATTAAGTTGTTTATTTTCACTGTTATTATACTCTATATCTATTCCAATAATTGTATATGGTTTATAAGGATTTTCTTGATCGTTGGGGATTAAATTTATTTTAAGATAGATTGTATTGTATAAATTGTAATATTCAATTTTTTCTTGTATTTCATTATAAATTGATTTTGTCATGTTTTATCACTTAATAGTTCGTAATTTTTTATACTATATCCTAAAGATTCCTCAGATACTTTTAATTTTTTAGCTACTTCTTTTATTAATTGATCAACTTGAAATTCATCCAAATTTTTAGGATTATAATCTTTGTTTTTTATTGCTTCTGATAATAAATGACTAACAAGACCTCTGGGCATCAATAGTTGTGCTGCAAATTTGTTTGCCTCAGTTTCTCTTATTTTATTAATGATATCTTTATACTTATCTTTGTCATTCGTTCTGAATGATATTCCTTCATGTTCCAATAACGCATGACCTAATTCGTGAGCAAGTGTAAACCTTTTTCTATTTTTAGATTCTATCCGATTTATTATTATTTTATTTTCTTTACTATCGTAATAACCAGAATCATTTAATGAAAAATCAAATCCATCTATTTTTTCTTCAATTGCTATTTGAAGAATATTACATATTTCCTTCAAGTCTATAAAAAAACCTTTTTCATCGGACACTATCATATTTTCAATTTCATTTTGTTTATCGTTTGGGAATAGGTTTATTATTTCTTTATTTAATATTTCTCCATATTGTAATTCTCTCATTTTTCCACCTCTTCACTAAAGCTCAGTTTATAAATTTTAACTGAACTTTCTCAGTGAATTATTATAACATAAAACTACATTACTTTTTCCAACAACTTATTGAACATCTGTCTAACCCTTTCTGCAGACACTTCAAATATACGTCCTACTTCTTGATAAGTCTTGCCTTCTGCTAAAAGCCAAAACATGTAAAATTCTTTATCTGTGGCCACTTGCTCCATTAATGTTTCTATTTCATTATAAAATATGCTTTCTTCAACATTATTCTCGTCTATAGGTACTGCTTCCTGTTGGTCATTCACACTAAAGAAGTCATCAACATTTGTATCTTCATCATACTCTTTACTGTTATCTATTGTCTTATGATAGTTTAATATAAACTCTTTCACTGTCTTTTTATCATATTTCATACATAATCTACGGCCTTTGCCACACGCTTTAATATAACTTCTTTCGCATGTCTTAACGTCAATTCACTTATACCTATCACATCAGCTATAACGTTGTCTGTGTAGTTGTTATCGTCCCACCATGACAATTTAATAATCTGTTGCACTTTTACTTGGCTATTGTTGTATACCTCTGTAATACCCTTCACAATCGATTCTAGGTTCATATATTGAAGTTCGTCCATATTGTGAGATTCATTCTTATAAGTGTCTACCATTATGTGATAATTGCGCATGTATCGTTCTAAAATAGGATAATCTACATCAGTCATATTACTAACTCCTCACGTTCCTGATTTAATGATGCCTTCGTTTCGACTAAAAAGTTTTGATATATTACTTCACTCTCTTTTTGACGTTGCTTATTACGCTCTATACGTTGGTTATGATGCACTTTATATAAATCTTCTTGCAACTTGTCAATCGTCTTGTGTGGCTTCTCACTGCCATTTGTTTGGAAATATCTCATTACTTCTTTTTGTTCTCTAGGTGTATATCTACGAATGATTTTCTTCATTAGATTTAGTTTCTTAGTACTGTTATTTTTAAAATGATTTAATTCATCTTTTTGTTGTATTATCCAAAATACTAACTTTTCTAATGGATAGGAAACAGTAATAACGCCTTCAACTTCGTCACAACACATGTGCGATGTGTTCAAGTGGTACATTGCATCTATTTGCTCTTGTATCACTCGTATTTTGCTATTAATCATCATGGGTGAGTATTGTGTTAAAAGCTCGTATTCGGTAATCTTAGGTTCTTCATAATACCAAAGCACATTTTTACTTCTTTTTAAAATCATTGCAGGCCTCCCTAGCACTTTATTATTTAATCGTTATTATCCATACCAAACTCTTCATATACCGATTGTGGTTTTTTACCATCTTCAAAAAATTCACTGAATGGATCATATTGTTGCTTAGGTTTCGGTTCCATGATTTTAAGCCGAGATTCAACTGTAAGTCCTAACTTAGGCGCAATACTATTTAACTGTGATAATGCATCACGTTTGATTGTATGATTAGGATTAAGTTTTGACCCTCTTTCAGTCACAACTACCGAATCTTCATTTTCTAATCGTTTATTGGCGTTGATGTAATCAGAATAGGCTTGACAATACGTTGATACTAACGCCAAATCTAAGCTCGCTACAGGCAACTCATTAAGTAGTGGATAAATTCTGTACCATTCCTTTGTAGCTTCTGAATCAAGCCAATCAGGTGCTTCTGGTGCTAATTTAGTAAGATTATTCATTGCTTCTTCAGTAGCTTTTCTTTGGTCTTGTACATCTTTTGTACGGTATGCTTTCTGTTGTGATAATAATTTTCTTTGTGACATCCATATCATCTCCTATTAGTATTATATGTATTGAAACAATAATTCATATTAAGCTCTGACAAACGTCTTATAGTGCATTGAAAGGCTTAATAGTCGGATATTAGGCCATAAACGGCTTAAATTAGGCTATTTTATCTATTGATATTGTGAATTTTTACACAATTTTAGCTTTTCATTTCAAGATTCGGTAACGGATAAGGCGGGCTCGTTTAATTCGTTTTCAAAAAGGCTGGGCGCAAATTCAACGCCTCCCTTTAAATTTAGAAAATATTTTTTTCAAATTTCATTTTCTTTTTTATAATCTCCAGTATTATTTTCACTGCCCGATTAAATTATCTATCCGTTAAAATTTCCACCACTACTTTAATTATCTACTGGGCAAAATTAATTTACTTTCAATCTAAGTTTAGTTACTTTTTACTCTTTTCATACAACGTATTCTAAGACCATTTAAGCTACATGTAAGATTATTGAGCACCTAAATAAATGTATGCTCTGTATAGCTCTCTAAATGGCTACAAATGGCATTGTATAATGCAAAGTATTCATGCTTAGTTATAACGTTTTGTATCTCCTAATTGCTTCTAACATTGTTCTTGCTTATCACTTTACGAACAACAATTATTATTTATATTTTTAAATCTCATTTTGATTTTTGAATTTAATTTTTATTTTGAAATTAGAAATATTATTTTGGATAAAGTCCGTATAATTG
>NZ_JAESLH010000033.1:31842-43728 GCF_017892545.1 Staphylococcus sp. GDY8P67P | reverse complement strand
CAATTATACGGACTTTATCATAATCATTTAGTATTTTCATTTAAAACAAATATTAAAACTTATTACTTTTCTAAGTATTAAAAATTTTCTTTCATTAAAAATTGTTGCTATAATAATAGCTAATAAATTAAAGGGGGAAAAATAATGACAAGTTTAGAAACTTATTTCAAAAACAGTCAGCCACTTGATCAGTACATTGAGGATATGACTGAAAACCAAGAAAATTTACTTACAATTTATAAATCATTCTCACTTCCTCAAGATGATGAACGTCTTGAAAAAATCAAATCTTTACCTTACAGCAAAGTGCTTGTAATAACAGAAGATTGGTGCGGAGATGCTATGATGAATCTTCCTATTCTAAAACATATTAGTGAAGCATTACACTTGGAAGTCAGAGTATTCCATCGCGATGAAAATACTGATTTAATAGATCAATACTTAACAAATGGCACGGCTAGATCTATTCCAATATTTGTCTTTCTAAATGATGATTTTGAACAACAAACTGTTTGGGGCCCTCGTGCTAGACAAGTCCAAAACTTTGTAGATGACACGCGCTCAAAATTACCTGAAAAAGACGACCCTACATTTAAAGATAAATCAGCAGAAACACACACAATTATTGCAAATCGTTACAAAACAGACTCACAAATGTGGAAACATGTTTACGATTCAATCTTAGATAAATTAATCACTAAATAATTAAACACGTATGAATTGGATGAGCTTTACTACAATTCATACGTGCTTTTATTGAAGTTTAATTTCTACTATTAAATATCTTTTTTAGATGCATAGAATAGATTAATAATAAATAAAATAACAATTGAAGCTGAGGTAATAAACCATTGCCAATTACTGAATGTATAATCTCCAGAAGTCGTTTTCGATGTTAAATAACTAAATGGAATATATTTTAATGAGTCTTGTATGTTATCTCCAATTTTTGGAATCATTGGTAAGAAAGGCTCTGCAAAAGGCACAATCAATACTAAGAAAATTCCTAATGTGAAAATAAGCGCTGTTTTAGGCACTACTAATGCAAATAAATATAATAGTAATCCAAAGAATAAATGGAACATTAGGAAAAACCATAGTAATTCAAAAATTTTATCCATTTTAATATTTTTACCATCTACAATACCTTGAACAATTAAAACAAATGCAACAAGAATAGCTGTTATTAATATAGCAATTAGTATAATAGAAACAACTTTTGCAACAACATAACCCACACGACTCGATGTTTTATTCATATATAATTGAATCGTACCTTGAGAAATATCACGTGTAATTGTTTTAATTACAAAAAGTAGACCCATAATAGAAAAGAACCAACTACCAATTGAAAGTAATGTATTACCATTCATTTCATCAGATTGTTGAACAAATAAAATTGTAAATCCAATCATTGGTAAAATCGTCAATAATAATGCTAAGTAAGTTAAAGGACTTTTAAATATACTAATCAAGTCATATTTTACGAGTTGTATACTGTTCATTATTGGCCACCTTTCTGATTGATATTAAAGTACGTATCACGTAACGAACTTTTACGTGTTTCAATAAATTCAGGGAAAATTTCTTTACTTGCTAACCCTCGTAATATGTCTTTATAGCTTTTTTGAGCCTTTAATATAACTTCTCCTGTTTCTTTTTGAGACTGTATAACATCAAAATGTTCATTTAAATAAGCTAATCCTGCCTCAAAGTCACCTGCTTCAAGATTCAATACCGTAGAATCTGTTGGAGCACCTTCTTTCATATCAACATCTTGTACAAATGTTCCATCTCTTAAAAAGACTGCTCTATCACAAATTAACTCTATGTCTTCAAGTTTATGACTTGAAATCAGGATTTTCATATCTAGTTCTTGAACAAGTGATTGTATCGTTTTTAAAACATCAATTGAACCGTCAGGATCCATTCCATTTGTTGGTTCATCTAAAATTAAATATTTGGGCTTATTCATTAAAGACACTGCAATAGCTAACTTTTGTTTCATACCCATTGAATATTTTTTGATTTTCTTTTTTATATAACCGCGCATTCCAAATGCATCGATAATTTGATCAGCATACTTTTTATCAAATCCTTTTCCTAACACATTTGCAAAAAGCTTCAAGTTATATAAGCCAGATTTATTATCGTATAATTTAGGATGCTCAATTAAATAACCTACGTTTTCTTTATTACTTAGTTGAACTTCACCTTTATAATTTACAATGTTGCCATTCATCACTTTCATTAAAGTGGTTTTACCCACTCCATTTTTACCTATTAAACCAACAATTTGACTATGGCCAAAATCAAAATCAATATGGTCTAATACGTTATTACTACCATATGTTTTAGTAATTTGTTTTAACTGCATAATGCGCCTCCTTTAATGTTAATTTAGCTTTCTATATTGAATGATATAATTTATTCCTAAAAATATAACACTTAGTGACAAAAAGCCATAGTTAAAGAAATTTTTAAAATATTTTAAATGTTCAAAGTCATAATCAAATAGTAATGAACAACCGATAATGATAATTGCAATGACAAACGGTAAGAAAATTAACATCCCTAGCACGTAAGGAATAAATGAAATAT
The DNA here is from genome assembly GCF_017892545.1 of Staphylococcus sp. GDY8P67P. Taxonomy (NCBI): domain Bacteria; kingdom Bacillati; phylum Bacillota; class Bacilli; order Caryophanales; family Staphylococcaceae; genus Staphylococcus; species Staphylococcus sp. GDY8P67P. The sequence goes on along the minus strand of NZ_JAESLH010000033.1, from coordinate 41,127 downwards.
ATTCTGCCTTTTGTTCTGTATAACGCTTAAAGCCTAATGGTATGGCAAAGAAGTTGATGGCAATATAAGAAAATGGCAATGTGAAATTAATGTTAATTGTATTATTTGTATAGTTATCATTGGAAATACCATATAAAGATAAAATGCCTGCACCAATAAAAGTAAATACCAAAACAGTTATATAGTTCGCATTTAATAAAGATAATTTAGAAACCGGTAAACTAGCAAAAAAGTCATAGGATTGTTTGTGTCCTAGCTTTTTATTAAAACGAAAAACATGTCCTGAATCTAAAACTGAAATAACTACCAGTACCATAACAAGTGCAGAATAAATCACTTTATTCATCAAGGTGTCATGATTCAAAATTAATTGTAAAGGCGAAATAACAAGTAAAACTGCATATAAAACAATCGTCCATTTACGTAACTTAAGGTTTCGAATAAGTAAATTTTTCATCTTATACCTCCCGCGTTGTTAATTATTAGAAAGGCCCTAATCATTCTTTTGGGTACCTTTTTCGAGGTAAACCATTAAGTCTTCAATTGTTGGACTAGTGATTGCAACGGCGTTTCCAAATATTTCATAAAACACATTGGCTTGAGTTGTTAGTGCAGTATAACCCGTTTTATTACTTTCAAAGTATTGAGTTAATTGCCTTAACTCTTCATCAATTTGATCGGAATCACCTTTGACAATTTTAAACTGATTTAAAAGTTTATCTAAAAAATCATTCAAAACAACTTCTCCATCTTTAATATAGACTAAATAATCAGCAATTTTTTCCAAATCAGAAATAATATGTGTTGATAAAAAAACAGTCTTTTTCTCATCAATAAGTTCTTTTTGAATGATATCTAAAACTTCATTTCTAACAATAGGATCTAGGCCTGAAGTAGGTTCATCTAAAATAAATAATTCCGCTTGATGGCTAAATGCGATTGCAATAGATAACTTCATCTTCATTCCTGTTGAAAATGTTTTAATCTTTTTATTAAAAGGTAAACCAAACAACTCAACATAATGTTTAAAAATATCATGACTCCAATAACTATAAAATGGCGCAATATAACTTTCTGTTTTCTTTATTGTCCATTTATCATTAAGATATAACTCAGAATAAATAAAACCAATTTTATCTTTTATTGCTACAGCATTATTTTTCATTTTTTGGTTAAAAACGAATATTTCACCATCATTAGGTTCAATTAAATCCATGATTAACCTGATAATTGTCGTTTTACCAACACCATTTGCTCCGATAAAACCAGTTACAAATCCTTGAGGGACTTTAAATGAAATATCATTTAATTGAAATTCTTTAAAATGATAATTAATGTTTTTCAATTCTATTGCATTCATTCGTCGTCCTCCTCATAAATCAACGCTAATATTTCTTGTAACTCTGACAAAGTCATCCCAATGGTCTTGGCTTCTTTACTCATTGATTTAGCTAAGGATTCTATAACTATAAATTGTTTTTCTTTTAAAATTGAACTGTCCTGCTCCTTCACAAATGTACCTTTTCCTCTTATAGTAAAAACAAAACCATCTTTTTCTAAATCTTCGTAGGCACGTTTTGTGGTGATTACACTGACACTTAAATCCTGTGCTAATTCTCTCATTGAAGGCAAATGTTCTCCAGGAGCAACGTATCCTTTTAAAATGTTCTCTTTTACTTGTTGTTTGATTTGCTCATAAATCGGCCTTTCACTACTATTTTTTAAAAGTATTTTCATTAACGTCCTCCCTCATAACTGTATATACACAATATATACAATATATACACACTTGTAAAGTCAAAATTTCATTTTAAATAAAAATTTACAGTGATTGAAAATTTTGTTTTAAATATTAAAACCAATAACTATATCGTTTAAAATAAAAAAGGCTAACCCACATAAAAAATGGGTAGCCTTACTCTTAGTAAGAAAGAAATTGTTGTCTCTATCTTACTATTTATTTCCTTTTATGATTTTGGTTATTTCTTTTGCGTCTATCATTACTTCTATTTATAAATGCACATATCATAAACATAATTGCTGCAATTAATAATTTTATGCCTGAATTTTCATGACCAGTAGCTTGCAAATAATAACCAACGACAAACAATACAATAGCAATAACCACAAATATTTTTGTTAAATGCTTCACTATACTCACCTCAAATAATTATATTGTATCAAAATTTACTCGCAATTTCTAAAACTCATTCGTATTATTTCTATTTAAATTTATTATTTTATTAATTTCCATTACACGCAATAGAATATATTGTTTGCAGTTTATACTTGGTGGTGCTAAAATATAATTGTATCCACGAATTATACTACACAACCCCAAGTCTGCGCTATCAGACTTGGGGTTTTTTGTGTAAGGCCACCTATTTGTCTTTCCACTTATCTTCTAACCAAACACGGAATACAACAAGTAAGCCACCTGTTATTAAAGTTACTAAAATTTCTTGCCACCACGTAATCATACTACACCCCCCACAAAAAAGTACCATGTAGGATTTTGATAGCCTATCTATATTCTAACATAAATAAGAACACATGTTCGTATAAAATGACCATAAATTTATATTTTTCTTATAAAATGTTTAGAACGCTTTAATTTTGACTGATTTCAAGATAATATAGTTATATCATTTAAAAAGTAAAGAGAGGTTAACAAACTATGAATCCTTTAGCTTTAGATTTAAACGAACAATTATCTAAATCCAATCCAGAAATCGCAGATATGCTTTCTGATTTAGGCAAATTAATGTATTATCCAAAAGGCATTTTATCACAATCTGCAGAAGCGAAAGCTACTAAGTATAATGCCACAATTGGTATGGCAACATATAAAGATAGTAAAATGTATGCTGAAACGTTAAATGATATGTTCAATCATTTAGAACCAAATGACATCTTTCCGTACGCACCTCCTCAAGGTTTAGAAGCACTTCGCGATTTATGGCAACAAAAAATGTTGAAAGACAATCCTGATTTAACTGCGAATCACATGACAAGACCTATTGTTACAAATGCATTGACACACGGTCTATCTATTGTGGGAGATATGTTTGTTGATAGCGGAGACACAATTTTACTACCATCACATAATTGGGGTAACTATAAATTAGTATATAGTACAAGACATAGTGCTGAAATTGAAACATATGATATCTTCGATGAGCATGGACATTTCACCACTGAACAACTTGTTCATACTTTAGAACAATATAACAAAGATAAAGTTATTTTAATCCTGAATTATCCTAATAACCCAACTGGCTATACGCCTACTAAAGATGAAGTAGCCGTTATTGTCGATGCCATCAAATCACTTGCAGAGCGTGGCACTAATGTTATTGCATTAATAGACGACGCTTACTATGGTTTATTCTATGAAGATGTTTACACGCAATCTCTATTTACTGCATTAACAAATTTACATTTGCCTAATTTATTACCTATCCGCTTAGATGGAGCTACTAAAGAATTCTTTGCATGGGGGTTACGTGTTGGATTTATTAGTTTTGGTGTGAACGATCCTATTACAAAACAAGTCTTAGAAGCCAAAGTAAAAGGGTTAATTAGAAGTAATATTTCTAGTGGACCAATGCCTTCTCAAAGTGCAGTTAAATATGTACTTGAAAACCATGATCAATTTGACAAAGAGATTCAAAAGAATATAGATACATTAAATGCAAGATACCAAACTACAAAATCTGTTGTTTATGACGAAAAATATTCAACATATTGGCAACCCTATGATTTTAACTCTGGATACTTTATGGCGCTTAAAGTTAAAAATGTTAATCCAGAACAGTTACGTAAGCATTTAATCGAAAATTATTCTATTGGTGTAATTGCATTAAATGATTCTGACATTAGAATTGCTTTTAGTTGTGTAGAAAAAGATGATATCCCTCATGTCTTTGATTCAATAGCTAAAGCCATTTCTGATTTACAAAATGTATAAAAAAGTCACTGGGACATAAAGTTCTTGGACAAGTAAAAAAGGGCAATTTCTATTGAAATCATATAGAAATTGCCCTTTTCAATATTGTGTTAATTATAGTTAGCTCATTGAGCTACTACCTGGTTTGATATAGAGCCTTGTTTTTTAAAGTATTTTAATGTGGAATTACATGTGAATGAGTTGTATTCTAGCGAGACGCTTGGGGGAACAAGATAAGCTGAAGATCACAGGATGAAGCTGCCCCCCCTAAGAAAGCGAGTCAACAATACGAAATACTGAAGAATAAAGAAGCACGCAGATGGATTAAATTATATCATTAAATCATCTGTGTGCTATTTTTCTAGGATTTATATATCAGTATCTATTTAATTTATTGTTGTTGTTTTAAAACACGAGACATTTCTTCAATTTTACCAGCATGTAAAGGAATATGAATGGCATTTAATACCAACAATTCGTCTAACGTATTACAACCTGCAATGGTTTCAGTTAATTCTGCTTGTAGTTCTTCATCTGAAATTTTTTGAGCACGCTCTGGTAAGGTTTGTAAATCGTTCAAGATTTCATCTATTTTTGGTACTGTTTCATCTCCCCAATTTTCTGGTGAGGATCCATAACCAAATAAACGCGTGTATTTCTCTACATCTACTGTATTTTTATCATATAAAGATAATGCAGATTCAAATATAGTTAAAACATGACCATATTGCCAATGTATTGTATTTGGGAATAAATCAATTTTATCGTCCAATACTTGATCATTACTCCAATTATCATAACCTGAAATTAAATAATTAACACCCATATCAATAACATCATATACTGATTTCTTTGTCATAATTTAATCCCCTCCACTCTTCAAATATCGTGCAACTTAAATATAATGTTACTATAAAAACGTACATCCACTCTCTACCCTTTTATTTAATACTTATTCACATAAGTAAAATTATTATAAACAATGTATATTTTAATTATTAATATCTAATCCACTGATTCAAAATTTAGATATAATTTATAATCAAAAAGCATACACTGACACCTTTGTATTATCACTAGTAAATCTCCAGTTTAATAACACGTTTGTTTTGCTTTAACTTATACTATGATATATAAAAAAGACGTTTCTCAAAAAATTTGTTTAAATGAGAAACGTCCATGAGTATCTTCTATAAAGTTTGTTTTTAATTTTTATATTATTTCGTCATATCAACCAACTAAACATAGATGTGATAAATATTTTACATCATGCCTGGCATGCCACCCATACCTGGTTGCGGTTCATTGTTATTTTCTTCAGGAATATTAGCAACAACTGCTTCTGTTGTTAAGAACATAGCTGCAACACTTGCTGCGTGTTGAAGTGATGAGCGTGTTACTTTAGTTGGATCTACAATACCAGCTTCAAGCATATTCACCCATTCATTAGTAGCAGCATTAAAGCCAACGCCTACTTCTGAATTTTTAAGTCTTTCAACTATAATTGAGCCTTCTAAGCCAGCATTTTCTGCTATTTGACGTACAGGTGCTTCTAGAGCTTTTAAGACGATATTAACCCCTGTAGCTACGTCGCCTTCAGCTTCAATTTTTGATACTTCATCAAAAATGTTCATAAATGCTGTACCACCGCCTGCTACAATCCCTTCTTCAACGGCAGCTCTTGTAGAGTTTAAAGCATCTTCAATACGTAATTTACGCTCTTTTAACTCTGTTTCACTTGCTGCGCCAACTTTAATTACTGCAACACCGCCTGCTAATTTCGCTAAGCGTTCCTGTAATTTTTCTCTATCAAAATCAGAGTCAGTTTCATCAATTTGTGCTTTGATTTGACTTACTCTTGCATCGATATTGTTTTGATCACCATCACCATCGACAACTGTCGTATTGTCTTTAGTAATTTCAGCTTTATTAGCAGTACCAAGCATATCAATTGTTGCATCTTTAAGTTCTAAGCCTAAATCGTCAGTAATCACTTGTGCACCTGTTAAAATTGCTAAATCTTCTAACATTGCTTTGCGACGATCGCCAAATCCAGGCGCTTTTACTGCAACTGCTGTAAACGTGCCACGCATGCGGTTTAATACTATATTTGTTAATGCATCGCCTTCAACATCGTCAGCTACTATTAAAATTGGACGGTTAGCTTGAACTACTTGTTCTAATAACGGTAAAATATCTTGGAAAGATGAAATCTTTTTATCTGTAATTAAAATATATGGTCTTTCTAACTCTGCAACCATTTTATCTGAATCTGTGACCATATATGGAGATTGATAACCTCTGTCGAATTGCATACCTTCTACAACTTCTAATTCGGTATTAAAGCCACTTGATTCTTCAATTGTAATCACACCATCATTTCCAACTTTTTCCATTGCTTCAGAAATATATTTACCAATTTCTTCATCAGCTGCTGAAATAGAACCAACTTGTGCTATTTCATTTTTATTATCTACATTTTGTGAAATTTCATGTAAAGCTTCAATTGCTACTTCTACAGCTTTGTCAATACCTTGACGTAGTCCAACTGGATTAGCACCGCTTGTAACATTTTTCAAACCTTCTTGAATCATTGCTTGTGCTAATACAGTAGCTGTAGTTGTACCGTCTCCAGCGATTTCATTTGTCTTGTTCGCTACTTCTTGTACTAATTTAGCACCCATATTTTCATAAGGATCTTCTAATTCAATTTCTTTTGCAATTGTTACACCGTCATTAGTAATTAATGGTGAAGTGTATTCTTTATCTAATACAACATTACGTCCTTTAGGACCAATTGTAACTTTGACAGCATTTGCTAATTTATCTACACCTCTTAGCATAGATTGACGTGCATCTTCAGAGAACTTTAAATCTTTAGCCATATTTCTTAACCTCCATGTTGTTAGTATATTTTATCGTAGTTATAATTTTTATTATTCAATAATTGCTAAAATATCATCTTCGTTTAGAATTAAATATGTTTCGTCTCCACGTTTAACTTCTGTGCCAGCGTATTGTTGAAAAACAACGTTATCGCCTTCATTCACTTCAGGAGCAACTCGAGAACCATCTTTTAAAATACGTCCTGCACCTACTGCAATTATCGTACCTTCATTTGACTTCTCTTTAGCGCTATCTGTTAATACAATACCACTTTTTGTTGTTTGCTCTTGTTCTATTTTTTGAATAATTACTCGGTTACCTAATGGTTTTAACATTGATTGTTCCTCCTTAGAATTGGAAATCTTTAGCACTTTATTACCTTGAGTGCTAATCTATTTTCTATAATAATCAAAGTTGGTCAATATTTCAAGTTAAAACCATCGTTGTATATTTTGTGTATGAACATAATTTACGCTAAAATAAGATATAAACTATTTTTGGAGGTTCATTATGTCTCGTTTGTGGGTATCCATATTGACATTAGTTATTTATGGTCTAGCACAATATGGTGTTTTATTTTTACATATGGCTGGTTTTTTCAGCAATTTAAGTGGTAAATCGTTAATGTTTACCAATATTTATACACAAGTGATTTTATTTATAATTGCATCCATCATTATCATTATAATCAATAATTTCATTGCTAATCCAACACAGTTAGAACAACAAGCAAAAGAGAAGAAACGCTACGCAATACTATGGGCATTCGTTGGATATGTTAGTGTTATGGTTTATCAAATCATTGCTAATTTAATTAATATGTTTGTATTAGGTGGACCGCAATCAAGTCCAAATACAGAAAGGTTAATGAAAGTCGCTCAAGATATACCTGTCTTCATTATTTTAATTTCAATTGTAGGCCCAATTCTTGAAGAATATGTGTTTAGAAAAGTTATCTTTGGTGAGTTATATCAATTTATGAAAGGTAATAAGACCCTAAAATTCATTGTAGCTTCGGTAGTAAGTTCTATTATATTTAGTGCTGCACACGGTGACCCAGCTTTCTTCATCATTTACTTTGGTATGGGAATGATTTTTTCAGGATTATATGCATTTACTAAGCGCATATGGGTTCCTATTGCTGTACATATGATGCAAAATGGTTTTGTAGTAATTATTCAAGTTTTAATTGGACCAGAAAAAATAAAAGAGTTACAAGAAACTACTTCATTTATTTTTAATCTTATTGTTTAACTAACATTTTATTATAAAATAAGAAAATAGTTACATTCTCAAAATAAAGGGTTAATCCATCTTATGAAATGGATTAACCCTTTTTATATTTTAGTTATTCATTATTTTTGTTTTTACGATGAACAAAGTAACCAACTACGACACCTACAAAGATAATAAAAATAGCTGTTATTAAAGCAAATAATATACGTTCAAATTTTATATCAATAGTATTTTTTGAATCTTTATCTGCAGTTTCAGTCATTTCTTCATCGCCACTAGAATGATACTCATATTTACCTGTAGCACTTTCCGTTTTTGGATTTTTCAAATCTGGCATAGAGCCAATTTCACCTGTAATCAAAGCTAAAACTTGATTATCTAAATTTTTATAATAATCCTGCGATTTTAATGGGTTAAAATACTGAAATTTAAAATAATTCGTTCCTTTCTGTAACTCATTTAAAAAAGCATTATCATCAAATCGTTGTGGTCTTAATATGGATAAAATTTCTCTATTAGAAATTTTTTCTTCACCATTGTTTAATTGTTTTACTTGGTTTACAACAAAAGGATTATATTTAAATGAACCGGTAGACATTTGGTTAAATCTATTTAAAATTTGACGGTCACTTTTTGTATGCGTCGACGCTTGATTTGTATCTTCTTTAACTGCTAAATCTCCATAATTAAAATCACTTTGATATTTATTTGATTGTGCATTTTCACTTGACCCTTTTAAGTTCGGACGCGCAGAATATGATGGTTTGATTGGTTTTGTTGGTTGATACGCATCTCCATTACCACTCTCATGATTTCCATTACTTGGTGTATTGGGATAATGAGAGTTTGACGGTGGTGTCAAATTAGGTCGGTCAGGCTTTGTCGGTGTTCCTGTACCTCCATTTGAACCGGTTGTATTTCCATCGTTGGGTTTATCTGGTTTTGGCGATGAACCTCCACCTTCATTTGGTCGGTCAGGCTTTGTCGGTGTTCCTGTACCTCCATTTGAACCGGATGTATTTCCATCATTGGGTTTGTCTGGTTTTGGTGATGAACCTCCACCTTCATTTGGTCGGTCAGGCTTTGTCGGTGTTCCTGTACCTCCATTTGAACCGGATGTATTTCCATCATTGGGTTTGTCTGGTTTTGGCGATGAACCTCCACCTTCATTTGTATCAGACGTGTCTCCTTCACTTGGTTCATCTGGTTTTGAA
>NZ_JAESLH010000033.1:0-31712 GCF_017892545.1 Staphylococcus sp. GDY8P67P | reverse complement strand
TTGGTTCATCTGGTTTTGAAGGTGATTCTTCATCTTTATTGGGTTTGTCTGGTTTTGATGTTTCTCCTGTATCACCGTCTTCATTTGTATCAGAAGTGTCTCCTTCGCTTGGTTCATCTGGTTTTGAAGATGTATCTTCATCTTTATCAGGTTGGTCAGATTTTGCCGTTTCTTCTGTACCACCCTCCTCATTTGTATCAGATATGTCTCCTTCACTTGGATTGTCGGGTTGAATGTGTGTATCACTTCCATCATTGTTAGAAGCATTATCATTCAATGAATCATAGTTTTCATCTGATTTTAAATTATCATCTGTCAATTCATTTTTTATTATATTATTATTTTCAACGTTAGAGACAGAATTTTCTTTATCGTCTACATTATAAAGGTTGGAAATTGAAGGTGCAAAATATGAACGTCCCATTTCATCAGTTTCAGCAAATTTATTCTTTGTGCCAGTCGATGTGTTATTATTTTGATCTTCAACAGCTTGAATTGGTTTAGATATTAAAGCGGCACTTATTGCAAAAGCGAAGCTAGAGATTAATACTTTATTCATTTTATACCCTTTCATTTTCTCACCTCCATATTAGTAATCCTTGTATTCATTATAATTATATTAGAAAGCTCACTTTTTTTCATTAAATAGATGGTTATTGAAAGGAAAAAGTAATAAATCTGAAATTTTTTGTAAAAACCTTATTTACAAACTCAGGTATAATTATTATACTAGATATATATTTTGAATTAATAAAGGAGCTACTATAATGGGAATTTTCTCTAAAAAATCAAAAGATTTAGATGCATTTCAAAATGCAATCGAAACAAGACGTACAATTTATAGTTTAGATAAAGAAATTTCAATTTCTGATAAAGAAGTTGAAAATATAATTGAACATGCAGTTAAACATGTACCATCTTCATTTAACTCTCAATCTACACGTATTGTTTTATTATTAAATGATAACCATGATAAATTTTGGGAAATTACAAAAGAAGCACTGAAAAATACAATGGGACCTGATCGCGATTTCCAACCGACTGCTGATAAAATTGATAATTTTAAACATTCATATGGAACAATTTTATATTTTGAAGACGAAGAAGTCATCGAAGGCTTACAAAATCAAATGCCTAATTACGCAGAAAACTTTGCAATTTGGTCTAATCAGACAAACGCAATGCATCAATTCGCTATTTGGACAGCACTAAGCACTGAAGGTATTGGGGCTTCATTACAGCATTATAACCCACTTGTAGATGTAGCTGTTTCTGAAGCTTTTGATATTCCAAAAACTTGGAAACTGATGGCACAAATGCCTTTCGGTAATATTCGTGAAGCAGCTAATGAAAAAGAATTTAATGATATAAGCAAACGATTCCTTATAAAAAAATAAAAGATTAAATATATGGAATGACATGTTATTATACATCCACCTTCAAAAACGTGGACAAAATGCATTCCTTTTCTATCAATGTTAGTATGATTGCCAAAATATGAGGCTTAGACTTCTGTGTCTTCGCCTCTTTTTTCATATCTAGATATAATGCAATTTATCATATTTTGAATTTTCTAAATATATTTAGTATATTTAGTCTAATACTAATTTAAGGGGTGAAATTGATGAATATAGAAATCTTTCAACTTAAAATTGAACCAGCAAATGTTTCTTTTAATGAAGCAACCATTAAAAATTGGTTCTCTAATTATGTGACGACTGACACAGATGTTGTTGTATTGCCAGAAATGTGGAACAACGGATATGCCTTACCCCAATTGAACAAACTAGCAGATCAACAATTATCACGAAGTTTTGAGTTCATTTCAAAATTAGCTATTCAGTATCAAGTAGATATTGTAGCAGGCTCTGTATCTAATATCATGAAAGAAAGTGTATATAACACTGCCTTTGCAGTATCTAAGCAAGGCTATTTAATCAATAGTTACGATAAGGTACATCTTGTACCAATGTTAGATGAACCACTCTTTATGAGCCCAGGCAATGCTGTTCCTGAACCATTTTCACTTTCTAACGGTGTAAAAATTGCTCAAATTATTTGTTATGACTTGCGTTTCCCTGAGATACTACGTTATCCAGCACGTAAAGGAGCAGAAATCGCATTTTATGTAGCACAGTGGCCAAGTGTTAGATTAGACCATTGGATAGCTTTATTAAAAGCACGTGCGATAGAAAATGATATGTTTGTTGTCGGTTGTAATACCTGTGGTGACGATGGTAAAACTGAGTATGCTGGTAACTCAATAATTATTAATCCAAATGGTGAAATTATAGATCAACTCAATGATAAAGAAGGAAGATTAAATTGTTCGTTAAATTTAGATGAGGTTTCTAAACAACGTGAAGCAATACCCGTATTTAAAAATTTGAGACCTCATCTTTATAAATAAAACATAAAAAAACCGTGAGCTTGGGAGGGACTCACGGTTTTTTGTAACTTATTATTAAGGGAATGTTTTATACAGTTATTTCTCTATCTATTTTTGGGGATGTTATTAATTATGAAAAAAATTAGTGAATTTACCGATTAAAATGATAAATTGAATGATGTTTCCGATAGCTTACATGTTTAAATTTTAAATTGTCTCTGTTATAGACAATGTTAAAATAGATTTGATTTGAGACTGGGAAAGGTCTACAAATACAAATTTAAGGGATTTGCTTAACGTATTAAGCGAGTTGTGTACTAATTTAGTACTATTTCACGAAACCACTAGCTATTACTGAAAAGGTTCTTGTCACAACATCAGCCTCCTCTTATCCGTATTCAAAGAAATGAAACCGACAACTAAACTTGTAACTCCAATAACTATACGAAGATACAGTCACAATTTAGTAAAGTCAATTAGGCTCCTGCTCAAAAGCCTAACTAACAACATCATTTAAACGGCTAAGTCTAAATAATTTTATCACTTCTTTGTGATACAAGTTTATTAAACCATGAATTTTTGAAATTGCGTTTAATAATTCCTAACTCGTTATATTTCATACTTATTTGTTAAGAATTATATGTTAAAATTAAAAAGATAAGAAATACAAACAGTTAGGAATACAAAACATACACTTAAGCAATGAGACGCCTAAAATATAATTAAAATTGTATAATACGGGTGAGGAGAGAATAGCCATGTTAAGGGGAATTGATAACAAAATTGAAAACTTAGCACGATATCTGCAACAAAGAAATAATCTTGATCATCTTGAATTCCTAAAACTCCGTTTAGGCATGCAAGTTTTTGTTAGCAATCTTGCGAAAACTATTGTAGTTTATGGCATTTCTATCCTTTGCCATATATTTTTATACACTCTAACTGTACACTTATCATATTACTTGATTAGACAATATGCACACGGTGCACATGCAAAGTCATCGCTTTCGTGCCATATTCAAAACATTGTCTTATTTGTTTTACTACCTTGGTTTATTGGGTATATAGAAGTGGACATTATCCTAATGTATATGCTTGCTTTGTTAGGTTTTATCATTTTAGTTATTTATGCACCTTCAGCAACTAAAAAACAACCTATCCCTTTAAAACTTAGAAAAGGTAAAAAAATCAAAACAATTGTTGTAACTTTATTATTATTGTTTGTTTCACTAATCTTAAAGGAGCCGTATTCACAATTTGTGCTTTTAGGCATTACACTTATTGCGTTTGCCCAACTCCCAATATTTTTTCCAAAGGAGGATGTTTAAATATGCATATTTTTGAATCTATTATAAACTTATTCGTTAAATTCTTTAGTGTTTTAGGAGCAGTTTCAGGTGGTAAAGTTTGCAGTGCTTTTTTTGATGAGCCAGAAGTTCCAAAAGAAATAACAGATTTATACAAATAATCTATTCATTAGAAAGAGTGTATAAGTATGGTAGTTTTTAATTCGGTAGTACTAGCATCAATTCAAGCAGTACTATTATTTTTTAATATTAAGACTTTAACAAGTATCAAATATGGTTTTAGGGATTATATCGCAATGATTTGCATTATAATCCCTTCAACTGTTCTTTATTACTTTTTCAATGAAAAAGCGACCATTTTTTTATTAGTAGCTATCGTTATATTTATGTATAAAAGGAAACAAACCATTGGTGTCGTGGCAGCATTAATCAGTTTTTTCATCTTATATATGGCTAATTTTATTTCTATTTGGTTAGCTACTCAATTAATAGAAGTTATCACATTAAATTATATTTTCAGCTCATTCTATGCAGTGAGTTTTATCATAATTGCAATAAGTTTAGGATACATAATAAAATATTTTTTCATAAAAATGTCAACTTCATTTTTATCATTAAATAAAATATATCTTTCAATTGTATGTTTATTTTTACTCACAGTTTTACTGTTAATTTATTTTTATTTGCCAAATTCAATTTTGTCTTTTTCAGATATTAAATTTGTAGTAATCATGTATGCTGTGGTTATCATTACTACGGCTATTTTAATCATTACTATTTCCTTTAGCATTATACGTCAAATCCAATATAAACGTAATATTAAAGAAATAGAAAATTATTATAAATATACGTTACAAATTGAAAAGATCAATAATGAGATGCGTAAGTTTCGGCATGATTATGTTAATATCCTTTCAACATTATCTGATTATATTCGAGAAAATGATATGGAAGGTTTACGTAAGTATTTCAATGAAGAAATCATACCTATGCAAGATAATATGCAAATGAAAACACTTAAAATTAATGGTATTGAAAATTTAAAAGTCCGTGAAATTAAAGGTTTAATCACAACAAAAATATTACAAGCTCAAGAAAAAAATATTAGATTAAGTATTGAAGTTCCAGAGCCAATTGAAAAAATTGATATGCCTATTATCAATTTGAGTAGAATTATTGGTATTTTATTAGATAATGCTATAGAAGCTTCAGAAAAAATAGAGGATGATCCTCTAATTCGCATTGCTTTTATCAAAAATGAAGACGATTCAGTTATGTTTATCATCATGAACAAATGTAAGCCTGATATGCCTAGAGTACATACTTTATTCCAAGAAAATTATTCAACAAAAGGAAAAAATCGTGGTTTAGGATTATCTAACTTAAAAGAAATAACCGATGCAACTTCCAATGTTTTATTAGATACAACTATAGACAATAACTACTTTATTCAAAAAGTAGAAATATTAAATTCTAATTCATAAGGATGTGTAAATATGAAAATATTCATTTGTGAAGATGATGTAAGACAACGTGAAAATATAGTTTCTATTATCAATAATTACATCATGATAGAAGAAAAACCAATGGAAATTGAAGTAGCTACGTCAGATCCTTATGAGGTATTGGAACGTGCAAAGGAACTTAAAGATATTGGTTGTTATTTTCTTGATATACAATTAGAGGCCGATATTAATGGTATTAAATTAGCAAGTGAGATTAGAAAATATGATCCTGTGAGCAATATCATATTTGTCACAAGTCATAGTGAGCTCACTTATTTAACCTTTGTATATAAAGTTGCTGCTATGGATTTCATCTTCAAAGATGATCCTGACGAATTAAAATCCAGAGTGATTGATTGCCTCGAAACTTCAGAAACTCGATTGAAATTACTTTCAAAAGAAAGCACGGTTGAAACAATCGAACTTAAACGCGGCAGCAATTCTATTTATGTACAATACGATGATGTCATGTTCTTTGAATCATCTTCGAATTCGCATCGTTTGATTGCTCATTTGGACAATAGGCAAATTGAATTTTATGGTAATTTAAAAGAAATTGATAATTTAGACGAGCGTTTTTTCAGATGTCATAATAGTTTTGTTGTCAATAGACACAATATTGAATCCATTGATTCTAAGTCACGTATTGTTTATTTCAAAAATAATGAACACTGCTATGCTTCTGTACGTAATGTTAAAAAAATTTAATACATAAACTAAAAGGCTGAGACTACAAAAATGTCTCAGCCTTTTAACATCACTCTTCAATTTATTGTGTGAAACTCATATATGCGTTTAGCTTAAATCAACCTTCAACACCCATTCAACCTTAATCACCTTAACTTGAGAGAATTATTGCAGTCCTTCCCTTTCTTTTTAATAATCAAGTAACACTTGAACTTCATCTAAAGTAGGTATACTCTCAATAGCGCCATATTTTGTAGTAACTTTTGCAGCAACGATGTTACTAAATTGAAGCATAGTTCCACCTTCTCGTTTTAATGCTTCTATCGGATTGATAATATCAGATGCTGCTAATCTATTAATTAATGCACCTACAAAAGCATCACCGGCACCAGTCGTATCTATTGCTTTCACTTTATAACCACCATGACTAAGCACGGTACCATCTTTGAAATGAATTTCAGCACCTTCTTTACCCTTAGTGTATATAACAGCTTCTACACTACCTTGGAATAACCAAGCGATTGCTTCTTTTTCATCTTTTTTTCCAGTGACGAATGACAATTCTTCGTCTGAAATTTTAAGTATATGTGCTGATGGCAAGAATTCACGAATTGCATTTTTACATTCCGCTTCACTTGGCCATAATGGCAACCGTACGTTAGGATCAAATATAATCGTACCATTTGCTGATTTCACTTTATTTATTAACGATTTATGCGCTTGTTTCATTGGACTATCTACGAGATCAACAGAACAAAAATGTAACATATCATTTTCTGTTACAGTTATTGCATCTATATTGCTAGGTTGATATAACATATCTGCTGATGGTTTACGATAAAATGAAAAATCTCGTTCTCCTTCTTTGGTTAAACTTACAAATGCTAAAGCTGTGTTCGCTTCATCTGTTCGTCGGATATAGTTTGTAGACACACCAATATTACTTATTGTTTCTACAATTAAATCACCAAAAGCATCGTTTCCTAACTGAGTGATCATAGCTGCTTGACCACCTAATTTTGTGGTTGTACAAGCAACGTTACAAGGTGCGCCGCCTACTTGTCTTGTAAACCCTTCTACGTCTTTTAATTTTGAATCTTTTTGATTAGGAATAAAATCGATAAGTGCTTCGCCGATTGCAAGTAAACGTTTCATTTATTGTCCACCCTTTATATCATATTTTGTGAAATTGAGAAAGGCTTGCCCAGATTCAGTAGAAGCTTTAAATCCTATCGCATCATCATCTGTAAAAATTCTTGAAGTCATTACACGCTCACCATCATTACAAAATAATTCAATGCTAGATGTATCAACGAACATTTGTAATTGTGATAAAGGTGTATCCAAATAAGTGCTACGTGTTTTACCTTCTACTGGTTCTGGTAATGCGCCACTTTCACTACGATCTAATGTAATTTTTTTATTTTTTGTATTATAAGCGATGCGCAAAGATTGTGATTTTGAGGCTCTTATTTCAAAATATATTTCAGTAGCTTCGTTTTCCAAGATATCAATAATCAATTCAAATTGTTTACCTTCATATGGTTTTAAGAATCGCGTAAATTTATTAGCGTAACCTAATGCTGTTTCTTTATTCGTTCTTAATTGTTGAAGTGCTTTAATAGGACGTTGTTTTAAATTGCCTTGTTCAATTGTCAAAATACGCGGAATTGTTAAACAATGCGCCCAACCATCTGAATCTGTAGGATAGGTCACTTCTGGTAAGCCCATCCAACCAATGAGTATTCTGTCGCCAAATTCATCTGTAAAAGTTTGAGGCGCATAAAAATCAAAACCATAATCTAATTCATGAAAATCACCATGATCCATAACAAGGTGATCTATGTCGTATTGCCCCATAATATAACCAGATTGGTAAATATTCCTGAATTTTTCACCCTCCGGTTCAATACCTTGTGGACAAAATAACAGTAAATCGAAGCCATCTAAATTAAAATAATCTGGGCATTCCCACATAAAACCAAACGCCTCAAGTTTTGTTTTTATTTCTCCTTGAAATGTCCAGTTCACAATGTCTGTTGATTGGTATTGAAGTATTCTTCCATATCCTTCTTCATTTTGTGCAGCAATGACTGCATAGTAAATTCCATCTTTAACAAACACTTTAGGATCTCTAAAATGTTGTGTATATCCTGACGGCGGTGCTGCTATTACTGCTTTTGGAAATTTTTGAACCTCGCCATTATCGAGTACTTTAGCTATATGTTGTGTCGACTTTCTATTCCAATTTTCATCTCTATGATTTCCTGTATACATATAATACAAGTTATTGTGATATGTAAATGCGCTGCCGCTATAGACACCATGACTATCATCTTTTGTATCTGGTTTTAGTGAAATCCCTTGATCTTCAAAATTTATTAAATCTTTACTTTTATATGTATACCAATATTTCAAACCATGGACTGCTCCTAAAGGAAACCACTGGTGTGAGATGTAGTATTCTCCTTTATAATAAATTAGACCGTTAGGATCATTTAAGAGTCCTGTTTTAGGCTGTATATGAAATAATTGTCTATATTTAGATTGATTCACAAGCTCAGTTAATTCATCCATTACTTCTTGATCAATATCTTCGTAACGCTGATAACGTTCATCTCTTGTCCATTCACTCACTTTATTTCCTCCTATTTTTAACTACTACTTTCCGGATATTGTCCATCTCAATTCAACTCAGCATAACATTTATGCATCATTTGTTTTTATTTCATTCCTATTTAATTAGATTTGTCTTTTTATCGATTCAAAGCGCTATGGCTTCTCTTCTTCAATATCATTACACCTTGTATGATGTTTAATCAATATATGATTCCTATGACTAAGACCACATCAGATCAACAATGCTTAACATAAGTTCTGTTTCATCAACATTCATCCCTATAAATAGTTTCTAACTTAATATTAATATTAGTATAGCTTTATTAAATGCCTTAATTTAACTTTTCGCACATTATTTTGACATCATAAATATTCATATAGACTGTAATTGAAATGATATTCTATCATCTGACAGACAATTCGCTTTGATATGTAAATCATTTTTACTATCTCTTCCAATCAATCTACTTGGCACTGTAAACATCCTCTATTTTATCATATTGTAATCCCTTTAAATACTATTAAAAATCAAAGTCAACTTGCTTTATAAACACTTTTAACAATTGACAACTTTATGAATAACACTTTCAAAAAATCATCAATATACTTTGTTAGTTTTAAGAAAATTTATAAATAGTTCAACTCGGACTAACCTCGTTTAACCTTACAACGCGTGTAACTAAATGAGAAATTTTTATAGAACTAAATAAAGTCCGAAACATAAAATATGTCTCGGACTTTTTTTCTGTAGTCAGCCTTTAACGAAGTGAAATCACTTCATATAGCATTGTGTTTTATCTTATTCAGATATTCAAATTTAGTTTTATATCACTATGCTTTCTGAACAGTGATTGTCCAAGAAGCATCATCAAGTTGTTCATAATTAGTAACTGGGTAACCTTCTTCAGCTGCCCAATTTGGAATTGCTTCAGTTGCTTGGGTACAATCAAAATCAATTTTTAATTCGTCCCCGTTCTCTAAAGTAGTCATTTTCTTCTGTGCTTCAATCAAAGGAAAAGGACAAACCATACCTACTGTACCTAATTCATATACCATAATGAAATCCTCCTAAAAAATAAAATTTACGTCGTCTGTGTTTGTGTAGAAACTTTTTGCGTTGTAGATTTTTGAGCTTTTCTCATTGGTTTGATAAATATGAAGTAACTCATAAACCAAGCACCTAATATCATTGATGCAAGCGCGATCCAACCTTTCCAAGACATTGTAGCTGTTTCAACTAAACCATTTCCGATAGAGCAACCGCCTGCTACTGATGCACCAAATCCCATACATACGCCACCAATAACACTATTGCGGATTGTTTTTTTATCTGGTAATCTCCACTTAAATTCTCTAGCACCTTTTGCTGCAATATAAGAACCACCAAAGATACCTAAAACAAGAAAGACACCCCAATCTAATAGTTGGACATCACCAGTTACAAAGAATTGAACAATGTTTGCAGATGGTGTTGTAATGCCTAAACCGTACATTCTACCAGTAGATTCACTCACTGGCCAAGCCAATAATGCAATGAGTCCAACTGCAATAGCTGCAACAAATGGATGGTATTTTTTTTCAAATAAATAATAGCGAATTCCTGTAAATTTTTGTTTTAACTTTGGTACGGCAATTTTGGGTTTTGGTTTGCGTAGTGTTTTTACAACAAATATGAGCGTTATCATTGTTAATAAAGTGACCCAAATCCATGTCGGAATACCTGTAGTTTGAGCCATACTTGTATTTACATTAGTAGGTTTATTGATACCGTCCATTAAAGGTAATAATAAACCAAATTTAGTAGCAGCTGATGTAAATGCATATGCAATAAGTGCTATCCAACTACCAATTAATCCTTCTCCTGCTCTATACCATGTGCCAGTTGCACAACCGCCTGCTAATATAATGCCAATACCAAAAATAAATGAGCCAATAACCGTACCTATGATTGGATATGTGGACTCTGGTATTTGCACTAACCCTGTTGAAGTTAAAACGAGTAGTCCGATACTTTGAACGGATATTGCTATTAATAAGGCATAAAACATTTTATTACTTTTTTGGATATACATATCCCTAAATCCACCAGCAAGACAAAACCGTGTACGTTGCATGACAAACCCCAAAAGTCCGCCTACGATTAAGCCACTGATTACTAACCACGTCATAACATTACCTCTTTTCCGATGAAATCAATATGAATTATCATATTAGATTTACACTGAAATTTCAACCTTTCTGTTTTAAGTCTTATGAAAAGATGTGCTATGAAAACTTGCTAGTAAAAAAACTTTGCATAGACAACTAAACATCAAAAATGTTTGCATCTATACAAAGTTAATATTAAAAATTATTATTTATTACTGTAATTTTTCATAAAGAAAAGTAAAGATTGTAGTTCAATCCCTAAATCAATATGATGAACTTGAACATCTGATGGCGTATAAACACGTGTTGGTGTAAAATTTAAAATCCCTTTAATGCCAGCTCCAACTAATGTATCTGCAACTTGTTGTGCTGCATTTTCAGGCGTTGTTAATATCACGACATCAATTTGCTCTTGCTTTAAGACATCGGTGATTTTCGAAAATGGGCTTACAACCACATTGCCTATTTGTGTTCCTATCACATCATCTCGTATATCGAACGCCTCTGTAATAGTCATTTCATCATGAATAGAAAAATTATATGTTAGTAATGCTTTACCTAGGTTCCCTACACCTACGATGGCTATTTTAATTTCATCATTTTCACTTATTTCATTTTTAAAAAAATGTAACAAGCTATCAATATTATAACCATACCCTTTTTTGCCTAATTCACCAAAATAAGAAAAATCACGACGAATTGTTGCAGAATCAATGTTCAAACCTTCACTAATTGTTTTAGAATTAACTCTGTCTATCCCTTTAGATTTCAAAGTATTGACGAAACTATAATATAACGGTAACCGTTTTAACGTGGCACGAGGAATCTTTTCGCTTTGGTTAGCCAAGATCTTGTCCTCCTATACTATAATGTCTAATTAATCTTATAATTACTACAACATTATACATTAATACATTATAAAAATAAACACTGGTAGTTTTAACAACACGCAGAATACGGTAGAATGATAATGAATAGAGAGGTGCAAAATCGGATGATATTATTACAATTAAATGACATTACTAAATCATTCGACGGAGAAGATATTTTTAACAATGTAGATTTTGAAGTGAAAACTGGTGAACGCATTGGTATCGTAGGACGTAACGGTGCTGGTAAATCTACATTAATGAAAATTATTGCTGGCGTCGAAGGTTATGATAGTGGACATGTTTCAAAAAGTAAAAATTTAAAACTTGGTTATTTAACACAACAAATGACACTCAACACAAACCAAACTGTGATTGAAGAAATGTCTAAACCTTTTGAAAATATGAAAAAGCTAGAAGCTGAAATGAAAAAAGAAACAGATTGGTTAGCACAACATGCAAATGCATATGATACAGACGAATATAAAAGTCATATCGATCGTTATGAATATTTATCCAATGAATTCGAACAACAGGATGGATATCAATATGAAAGTAAAATAAAAACCGTGCTCCATGGACTGAATTTTACTGAAGCGGATTTCAATCGCCCTATTAATGATTTTAGTGGTGGTCAAAAAACTAGGCTTTCATTAGCCCAAATGTTATTAAGTGAACCTGATTTATTATTACTTGATGAACCTACTAACCATTTGGATATGGAAACAACACAATGGTTAGAAAGTTATTTAAACTATTTTAAAGGTGCTATTGTTATCATTAGCCATGACAGATATTTTTTAGATAAAATAGTCAATCAAATCTATGATGTAGCCCTTGGCGATGTGCAACATTATATAGGTAATTATAAACAATTTATTGAAAAAAGAGATAAGTATTATGAAAAACGCATGCAAGAATATGAACGTCAACAAGATGAGATTAAACGCTTAGAAACTTTTGTTGAGAAAAATATAGCAAGGGCTTCAACTACTGGTATGGCAAAAAGCCGTAGAAAAATGCTTGAAAAAATGGAAAGAATCAATAAACCAATGATTGATGCCAAAAGTGCTAATATCCAATTTGACTTTGATAGAAATACAGGAAATGATGTTTTCCATATCAAAGATTTAGATATTGGATATGAGCAGCCAGTTACCAAAGGTATCAATATTGAAGTGACTAAAGGAGACCATATCGCCATTATTGGGCCTAACGGTATCGGAAAATCGACTTTAATCAAAACAATTGCAGGTATTCAACCGAAATTGAACGGAGAAATCACTACTGGTGCAAATTTAAAAATCGGTTACTATGATCAAAAACAAGCTGAATTCAAATCTAGTAAAACAATACTAGATTATCTGTGGGACCAATACCCTTCAATGAATGAAAAAGATATTCGCGCAGTACTCGGCCGATTTTTATTTGTACAAGAAGATGTTAAAAAAATCATTAATGACCTTTCTGGTGGTGAAAAAGCTAGATTGCAATTAGCTTTATTAATGCTTGAGCGTAACAATGTACTTATCTTAGATGAACCTACAAATCATCTCGATATAGATTCAAAAGAAATGTTAGAGCAAGCATTGGATCATTTTGAAGGTACGATTTTATTTGTTTCTCACGATCGTTATTTTATAAATCAACTTGCAAACAAAGTTTATGATTTGGACATTCATGGTGGCACAATGTATTTAGGAAATTATCAATATTTTATTGAGAAAAAAGAAGAAAATGAAGCAATTCAAGCTAAAAAGGAAAATGAAACTTCACATCAAACAAAACCAATTGAATCACAAAATGATCATTATACTGATCAAAAACTTCAAAAACGTGAACAACGCCAAATTGAACGACAAATTGATGAATGCGAAACTAAAATAGATAACTTTGAAACTAAAATCAATGAAATCAATGAAATGCTAACTCTACCAGATATATACAGTGATCCAGAGGAAGCAAAGCGTTTAGCTAACGAGAAAGAAAATAACGAACAAGCATTAGAACAAGTTATGTCAGAATGGGCAGAATTACAAGAAAAGTTAATTTAAAGCATATTTGAACTAAAAGTACGAAAATGAAAAATTCATTTTTCGTACTTTTTTATTAACTTTTTACACATTAACTATTCACAACTTTAACCCTATCATCAAAGCTATCCACAGAGTTATCCTAGTTATACACAGGTAAAATGTTACTTTTTCGCCAATGAATATTCAGAAAACAATGTATGTCCACACATTTGCCCACGACTTATCAACAAGTTATACACTAATTGTTGATAAGTACGCACGTTCTCTATTGACATCTATAAATATTTAACTTAAATAGCGATTTGTATATCAATTTATTTCATGACATAATAAAGCATATTAATCTAGTATGAGGTGAAACTTATGTTTCCTATTCTTTGGTTCCTAATCGCTTTAATAATTGGAACAACTCTTTTATTTATTATCACAACAATCATTGCCAATAAAAAGTTAATACATGATATCAAACCTTTATGGTCCTTAAGAAAGCCTTTAGAATCTTTTGTACGACCAAATCACAGGTATAGTTATCAATTCGATACATATAAACACCAGTTTGATGAAACAAATCTGATAGATGATAAAACTTACGCAGACTTGAATTTAAAAGCCCTTTTCGACAGCATGAACTTTAATTTTACTGCTATTGGTGAGATGCGTTTATATGCAACTTTAAGGAAAATGTTTACCATTCATAATCAGATGTTAATTCAAAAATTTAAAAATGACGAACTTTTTCGACTAAAGATATCGACCCACCTTGCTAAAATCGGTAAAGCGATTTATCCAACGTTCCCTGATCAACTAACCACAGTGAAACGCAATCATCTGTATATGTTGACTACATATTTACCGTTAGTCTTTTTACTGTTTGCATTTTTAAAACCTGAAATCGGTATTCTTTTAACTATACTTGTTGCTATATTTAATATGATTTTAAGTGGCGTACTCAAAAGGACATTTGATCAAGACTTAAATTCATTATTTTATACATCAAATGTTATTAAAAAGGCTTATGCAATTCACAAAATAGATGGTGCGCCTACCATTGATGTTGATTTTAGTCATTTTAAAGTTGCTCGTAGGCTAAGTGGTCTATTGGGAAGAGTTAATACAGCAGAAGATTCTATGATATTTGCATTCTTATTAAAAGCAATATTTATGTTGGACTACCATATCTTCCATTTAATACAACATAGCTTTAAAAAATATGAAGCTGAAGTTATGGCGTGTTATGAATATATAGGAAGTATAGACAATCACTATGCAATAGCATTGTGGAGAGAGACATTAACACAATATGCATTGCCTCAAGCAAGTAATGATGATTCAGTAGAATTTGAAGCACTTACACACCCACTGCTTGTCGATGCTATTTCTAATGATTTAGTAATTAATAGTCATATATTATTAACTGGTTCGAACGCGTCAGGCAAGTCAACATTTATGAAAGCAATCGCCTTAAATCTTTTACTCGCTCAAACGATAAATACAGTTACAGCAAAGTACTTTAAATATAAACCTGGCTTAATTTTCACCTCCATGGTGAACCAAGATGATATCTTGTCTGGCGATAGTTATTTTATGACAGAAATCAAATCTATTAAACGATTGTTTGATTTAAAAACAGAGGATAAAATTTATTGCTTCATTGATGAAATATTTAAAGGGACTAATACAACAGAACGAATTGCCGCTTCTGAATCCGTGTTAAATTATTTAGGCAATAGCCAAAATTACGAAATCATAGCTGCGACCCATGATATTGAATTAGCTACATTATTAGAATATCAGTACAAAAACTTTCACTTTAACGAAACAATTTATGAAAATGAGATTGCTTTTGATTTTAAAATTAAACCTGGCAAAGCAGATACAAGAAATGCAATTGAATTATTAAGAATCTTAAAATTTCCTAATCAAGTATATACACGTGCTAAAACATCCTCCAATCAATTCCTTTAAGTCTTAGACCGAATCATTTAACTATAAATGCGCTAATAAATACAGAAAAGGAACAATGAAGTTTGTATTTGCTTCATTGTTCCTTTATTTGTTTTAACTATTTTATTCAGCATTAATCATCCAAGTTATACCGAAAGGATCATTAAACATGCCATATAATTCTGACCACTCCGTTTTACCTAACGGCATTGCCTCTTCACAACCAGCTGCTATTGCATTGTTAAAGAAATCGATGGCTAGTTGTTTATCCGCTTCATTACTATGATCAAATGTAAATGTTACAATTGCACCACTATTATCGATTTTTTTATTTTTCCATGTGTCACTACAATAAAATGTTTCACCTAAAACTTTAAATGAAGCATTCATTGTAAAGTTTTTGTCTACTTGGAATTCTTCTGGCATATCTTTAAACATTTCATGGTCACCACCAATACGTTGAATATCTGTGGCACCTAAATTTTTTTCATAAAAGTCTAATGCTGCTAAACTATTTTCAAAATTAAAATACTGAACTGATTTCATTGATAAGCCGCCTCCTGATAATGTAATTCTAAATTTACATTATTCTATATAGTATGACTATACATTAAAATATATACCCCTTTTTTAATATTTAAACATTTGAACTTAATAATATTTATAATGTACATATTTTTTTATTTAACGAAATACATAGCATTAAACTTTTAAAAAAGAAGTAGAAACATCAAACATTGATTTAATATTCCTACTTCCTAATTTCATATATAATTAATCTAAGCTGTATCCATTTTTATAGAGATAATATCATATTAAGTTAATATTACACTAAATGAAGTGATTACATTTTTAAATGTTCATCCTATCAAGTTTAATTGTTTATTGAAAATTGCTCTATATCCATATCATTAAATCCATTTAATGACATGTCACCAACAAATCCAGCTTGATATAAATAATGTGCTGCAGCACCAATCATAGCAGCATTATCTGTACAAAGTTTTGGGCTCGGTATTCGCAAATTAATCTCATGTTGCTTACAGGATTTATCAAGCGCTGCTCTTAAACCTTTATTACTGGCGACACCACCCGCAATAATTAACTGTTTCACATCATATGCCTCACAAGCTGACACTGCTTTGCCAACTAAAACTTCGACAACACTATTTTGAAAACTCGTTGCTACATCTTCAGGTTTTATTTCAGCTCCTTTTTGTCGTAAATTATGCAATTTATTTATGACTGCACTTTTTAATCCACTAAAACTAAAATCGTAACTATTAGCCTCTAACCAAACTCTCGGGAAATTATAGCTATCTTGACCTTTTGCAGCTAATCGATCAACTTGTGGCCCACCTGGATAGCCTAAACCAATCGTTCTCGCCACTTTATCATAGGCTTCGCCAACAGCATCATCTCTAGTTTCTCCTATGACTTCAAAATTCAAATGATCTTTCATGTATACTAGTTCAGTATGCCCACCTGACACGATTAATGCTATTAAAGGAAATTGTAATGGTTGTTCTAAATGATTCGCATAAATATGTCCTGCAATATGATGTACAGGTATCAATGGTTTATCGTAAGCAAAAGCTAACGCCTTAGCTGCATTAATGCCTACTAACAATGCACCTATGAGTCCAGGACCCTGAGTTACCGCTACTGCATCTATATCTTCCATGGATACATTTGCTTCATATAATGCTTGATCAATTGTCGTTGTAATACCTTCCACGTGGTGCCGGCTAGCGACCTCAGGTACCACACCTCCAAATCGCTTATGACTTTCAATTTGACTCAATACAATATTACTTAAAATTTCTGTGCCTTGCTTAATAATGCTTACACTTGTTTCGTCACAACTTGACTCAACTGCTAAAATCAATGTTTGATTACTCATTTAAATTCACCCACATCACTATTGCATCCTCACCTTCACCATAATAGTTCTTACGTTTGCCTCCAAATTGGAATCCTAAATTTGTATACACATGTTGTGCCACCACATTATCTATCCGAACCTCTAAACTCATAATTTCACATTTGGTTTGTACATAATTCATCGCATATTTTAATAATAATTGTCCTAATCCATAGCCTCTATATGATTTATCTATCGCAACTGTTGTAATCTGCGCTTGGTCTATCACTATCCAAATACCAATATAACCAATAATCACACCATTAAACTCAATTATAAAATAATGTGCAAACTCATTCTGTTCTATTTCATGATAAAAAGCATCGATTGTCCAACTACTGTCGTTAAAACTATTTCTTTCAATATCAAATACTTGAGGTACATCCTTCAAAGTCATCAAGCGTATATTTAGTTCTTTTTCTGTTGGTTTAACCAATTTCTTTCGGCCTCTGACAATTTAATATAATTGGGTTTAAATTGATGTATATCTTCAGTAGTTTCAACTAAATGCTTCATATATTTTGCTTTTGGTATATTAGGTATGCAATCACTATCTAATAAATCTTTTACTTTTTCAGTGTCTATGCCAACAAATACATATGGTTTTCCCATTCTATGTAATAAGTTGAGAAGTTCTTGTATTGGTAAATATTGATCTTCTTCTACTTGGAGCAATTGGTTTCCATTATATCGATAAACTCCAGTGTATACTGCTTCTCTACGTGCATCAAATATCGGCACCAAAAGTCGTTCATCGTCTTGAACAGTTGCAGCTAACGCTTTTAGCGAAGAAACACCATATAGTTCAGCATTCAATGCATAGGCCAAAGTTTTAGCAACCGTTACGCCAATTCTAAGTCCAGTATAAGAGCCAGGTCCTTGCGCGACAATAATCGCATTTATTTCTTCTTTTGCAATTCCACTCTCATGAAACAACTGTTGAATCGCCGGCATTAACTGAGTAGAATGATTTTGCTTCACGTTAGTATTGATTTCACCTAGTACTACATTATTTTGCATAACTGCAACAGACAACGGTTGATTAGATGTATCAATCAACAGATAAATCATGTTCAACGGCCTCCTTTAACGTTTTGTAATGTTGACCTACTGCTTTCATTTCTATATTTCTTGTCGTTTCATTTATGGTTTTAATATCTATAGTTAGGTGATTATTTGGTAAAAATGATTCGATAAATTCACTCCACTCAATCAATGTGACAGCTTGATCTTCAAAATATTCATCAAATCCCAAATCTTCTTCACTATCTTCTAATCTATAGCAATCCATATGATGTAACTTAAATGCGTTTCCTTGATAAGATTTAATGATGTTAAACGTTGGAGAATTTATATTGCGTTTTACGCCCATAGCTTTACCAATAAATTGCGTTAATGTTGTCTTACCAGCACCTAAATCACCATTTAATAAAATAATGTCCCCTGCAGATAAATGTTTCGCTAACAATTTTGCAAAATGTTCCATACTTTCTAAATCATTTATTTTAATCATATGTCTCTCCTTTTTAACGACACTTCCAAATCAATTGGATTAGTGTCGCATATGCTTGTGCATCGCTCAAGTATTTCTATTTACTTCCAAATCAATAATGATGGATAAAAAATGTTTTAAATTCACTAACATTAAAAGTGACTACTTTCTTATTGATTTTTATCAGCACTAAATGATCATCTATTACTTTAATACTTTATTATCATTAAATTAACTACTATAGTTTAACAAATTTTTTCTTATTTTACTTCAAACTAAAACAAGTTCCAACATTTTGAAATTATTTGAATTGATAGAAAATTTAAAAAAATCATTGACAGCACAAGTTCAATATAGTAAATTTAATTTATCGAATTTTTAGACAATTCAATTTAACACATTAACAGATAAACCATTCTAACGGAAAGGAGCATAATAAGATGACCAAATATACAATGCAATACCAACCAACAACTTCAAATATTTTAGTCATTTTATTATGCTATTAGGACTGGAACTTTAGTAAAGAATCTACTAAATGTTTAAGTCCTATTTCTAGTTGAATGGGACTTGAAAGCGTCCCAATTATTTATTGGGACGCTTTTTTATTTTCAAATTTATGGGGGAATTAATATGAGAAGCGATATGATCAAAAAAGGAGATCATCAAGCTCCAGCAAGAAGCCTTTTGCATGCAACAGGTGCTTTAGAAAAACCAACAGATATGAATAAGCCTTTCGTAGCTATATGTAATTCATATATCGACATTGTACCAGGACACGTTCACCTAAGAGAATTAGCTGACATTGCTAAAGAAGCAATTCGAGAAGCAGGTGCCATCCCCTTTGAATTTGACACAATCGGTGTAGATGATGGTATTGCAATGGGACATATTGGAATGAGATATTCACTGCCATCTAGAGAAATTATTGCCGATGCTGCAGAAACAGTTATCAATGCACACTGGTTTGATGGTGTCTTTTACATACCGAACTGTGACAAGATTACACCTGGCATGTTACTAGCAGCTGTAAGAACCAATGTTCCAGCTATTTTCTGTTCAGGTGGACCTATGAAAGCAGGTTTATCATCACAAGGTAAAGCATTAACACTTTCTTCAATGTTTGAAGCAGTTGGAGCATTTAAAGATGGTTCAATTTCAAAAGATGAGTTTTTAGATATGGAACAAAATGCTTGCCCTACTTGTGGTTCATGTTCTGGTATGTTTACAGCAAATTCAATGAATTGTTTAATGGAGGTTTTAGGCTTAGCTCTCCCATATAACGGTACAGCCCTAGCAGTAAGTGACCAACGTAGAGAAATGATTAGAGAAGCAGCATTTAAACTTGTTGATAATATCAAAAATGACATTAAACCAAGAGATATTGTTACTAAAGAAGCAATTGATGACGCATTTGCTTTAGACATGGCTATGGGGGGATCTACCAATACAGTACTACACACATTAGCGATTGCAAATGAAGCTGGCATTGATTATGACTTATCAAGAATAAATGAAATTGCGAAAAAAACGCCTTATTTGTCAAAAATAGCACCAAGTTCTTCCTATTCTATGCATGATGTACATGAAGCTGGTGGCGTTCCAGCTATCATTAACGAATTATTTAAAAAAGAAGGTACACTTCATCCAGACAGAATTACAGCCACAGGTAAAACACTTCGTGAAAATAACGAACACAAAGAGATATTAAATAGTGATGTAATCAGACACCTTGATAATCCATACGATAAACAAGGTGGCCTTTCAATCCTTTATGGTAACTTAGCTCCTAAAGGTGCGGTTATCAAAGTCGGTGGTGTTGATCCTTCAATTAAAGTCTTTAAAGGAAAAGCAATTTGTTTTGATTCACATGATGAAGCAGTTGAAGCAATTGACAATCACGTAGTACGTGAAGGTCATGTGGTTGTGATTAGGTATGAAGGCCCTAAAGGTGGACCAGGAATGCCGGAAATGTTGGCCCCTACATCATCTATTGTAGGAAGAGGGTTAGGTAAAGACGTTGCATTAATCACTGATGGTAGATTTTCCGGAGCAACACGAGGTATTGCTGTTGGTCATATTTCACCAGAAGCAGCGGCGGGTGGACCTATCGCTTTAATTGAAAACAACGACGATATCACAATTGATTTAACAAACAGAACATTAAATGTAGAAGTTACAGACGAAGTATTAGAATCTAGAAAACAAAACTTGAAACCATTTAAAGCAAAAGTGAAAACAGGTTATCTTGCACGCTATACAGCATTAGTAACGAGTGCTAATACTGGTGGTATTATGCAAGTACCTGAAGATCTCATTTAAGGAGTGAGTATGATGTCTAAACAAACTGAAATACTTGAATATGAAAAATCAGAAAATTTAGATTATTTTGAAACAGCAGAAGCAATTGAGCCCGAAGTTGAATTAGAAAAAGAAACAATTGATGAAATGAAATCTGGTTCAGAATTATTAGTAGATTCACTTGTAAATGAAGATGTAGATTTTATATTTGGTTACCCTGGTGGTGCTGTACTTCCACTATATGACACATTTTATGATGGGAAAATTAAACACATTCTAGCGAGACATGAACAAGGTGCTTCACACGCTGCTGAGGGTTATGCGCGTGTTTCTGGAAAAACTGGTGTCGTTGTCGTTACAAGTGGTCCTGGAGCAACAAATGCAATCACTGGTATTGCTGATGCTTATAGTGATTCACTACCGCTTGTCGTTATCACAGGTCAAGTTGCAACAGCTGGTATAGGGAAAGATGCTTTCCAAGAAGCAGACTTGCTTTCAATGACTACACCGATAACTAAACATAATTATCAGATTAAAAATGTAAATGAAATACCTAAGATAATCCATGAGGCATTTCACGTAGCAAACTCAGGAAGAAAAGGACCAGTCGTTATTGACTTCCCAAAAGATATGGGAATCTTATCTACTAACGCAGAAGTATCAAACGAATTGAACCTACCTGGTTATTCAGTTCCTAATCAACCAGACAAAACAGAAATTCAAAAATTACGTGATTATTTAAAATCTTCTAAAAAACCTGTGGTTTTATCAGGAGCTGGTGTAAATCACGCTAAGGCTAATGAAGTTTTCACTGAATTTGTTACACGACATCAATTGCCTGTAGTTAGTACTTTATTAGGGTTAGGTGCCATACCATATGAAAATCCCCTATTTTTAGGTATGGGGGGAATGCACGGATCATACGCAAGCAATATGGCATTAACAGATTGTGATTTACTTATAAACTTTGGCAGTCGTTTTGATGACAGACTTGCAAGTAAACCAGATGAATTTGCACCTAATGCAAAAATTGTTCATATCGACATTGATCCATCAGAAATAAATAAAATAATCAAAGTTGATTTAGGTATTGTTGCAGATTGTAAAGCAACTTTAGAAGCATTACTTGAATTCGACAGCTATTCAATCAACCATGATGACTGGTTAGAAACATGCTTTAACAATAAAGCAGAGCAACCTTTTGCATACAAAGAAGATCCAGATGGTACATTTTCAAAACCACAACGTACTATTGAATATATAGGAAAAATTACTAATGGTGACGCAGTTGTTACAACTGATGTCGGTCAACATCAAATGTGGGTTGCCCAATATTATCCATTTAAAAATCACGGTCAATTAGTTACGAGTGGTGGCTTAGGAACAATGGGCTTTGGCATACCTGCAGCAATAGGTGCAAAATTAGCTGAACCTGATAAAACAGTCGTAGCTTTTGTTGGCGACGGTGGTTTCCAAATGACCAATCAAGAGTTAGCAATACTAGAAGAATACGATTTAGACATAAAAGTTGTAATTATAAATAACGGCACGTTAGGTATGGTTAAACAATGGCAAGATAAATTCTTTAACAAACGTTTCTCTCATTCCGTATTTAATGGACAACCTGATTTCTTAAAATTGGGAGAAGCATACAATGTGAAAGGTTTCCTTATCGATGATCCAACACATTTAGAAGAACAACTAGACGCTGCTTTTGAACACAAAGGGCCTGCTCTCATTGATGTTCGTATCTCACCTATCGAACCTGTTAATCCAATGGTGCCTAGCGGTAAAGCTAATTATGAGATGGAGGGATTATTATGAGACGCACATTTAGAACAAAAGTTTTAGATAAAGCTGGTACTTTAAATAGATTAACGAGTATCTTTGTTCGCAGGCAATTTAACATTGTCACGTTATCAGTTACTCCAACGAGAGAAGATGGCGTTTCTAATATCACATTTGTAGCGGAAGTCCCAGATTCAGATGTTTTAAGAAACTTAATTAGCCAATTGGAAAAACAAATAAATATTATTGATGTAGAAGACATCACTGATACAAACACTTACAACAGAGAATTAGTGCTTGTGAAATTAGAAACACCAAGTAACCATCAAGATTTACAAAAAGTAATTAAACCTTATGATGCGCTAGTCTCTATTTTAAAAAATGAGGATCCTTACACCTATCTTCAAGCCTCAGGTCCACAATATACAATGGATAATTTATTAGATGATCTATCATCATATAACATTGAACAAGTTTCAAGAACTGGTTCAGCCGGTTTAGTTTAAAACACAATTCATCAAACTATATTTAAAACATGGAGGATTTTATTATGACAACAGTTTATTATGACCAATCAGTAACGAAAGATGCATTACAAGGTAAAAAAGTAGCCATCATCGGCTATGGTTCACAAGGACATGCACATGCGCAAAACCTAAAAGATAACGGCTATGACGTGATTATTGGCATCAGACCAGGTCGTTCATTTGACAAAGCAAAAGATGATGGTTTCGAAGTATATCCTGTAAATGAGGCAGCAAAACAAGCTGATGTCATCATGGTATTATTACCAGATGAAATTCAAGGACAAGTATATAATGAAGAAATTGAACCTAATTTAGAACCAAATAATGCACTTGTTTTCGCACATGGCTTTAATATTCACTTTAATGTTATTCAACCACCTGAAACAGTAGATGTATTTTTAGTAGCACCAAAAGGGCCTGGACATTTAGTTAGACGTACTTTCACAGAAGGTAGCGCCGTACCCGCCCTATTTGCAGTTGAACAAGATGCAAGTGGTGAAGCAACCGATTTAGCACTAAGTTACGCAAAAGGTATTGGTGCAACTCGTGCTGGGGTTTTAGAAACATCATTTAAAGAAGAAACTGAGACAGATTTATTCGGTGAACAAGCAGTACTTTGTGGTGGTACAACAAAACTAATTCAATCTGGTTTTGAAACATTAGTTGAAGCTGGTTATCAACCAGAAATTGCTTACTTTGAAGTTTTACATGAAATGAAATTAATTGTTGATTTAATGTATGAAGGTGGCATGGAAAACATGCGCTATTCAATCTCAAATACAGCTGAATTTGGAGACTATGTATCAGGACCACGCGTAATCACTCCAGATGTTAAAGATAATATGAAAGCAGTACTTAACGATATTCAACAAGGAAACTTCAGCGATCGTTTCATCAAAGATAACGAAAATAATTTTGAAGAATTCCATAAACTACGTGAAGAACAACATGGACATCAAATTGAAGCGGTTGGTAGAGACCTACGTGAGATGATGCCATTTATTAAATCCAAGAGTATTGAAAAATAATTAGTTTTATGGTGATGCCTGAAGAATCAAGAGAAGTCCCCTACTTTAATTTTTAGGACAATTTTAGATTCTTCGGCTCATTCATCATATTGAACTAAAATCTATTTATTAGGAGATGTTTAAAATGACTAGCCATATTCAAATTTTTGATACGACACTAAGAGACGGAGAACAAACGCCAGGCGTAAACTTTTCCTTCGATGAACGCTTAAAAATTGCTAAACAACTTGAAAAATGGGGTGTTGATATCATCGAAGCTGGTTTCCCTGCTTCAAGTTCAGGTAGTTTTAAATCCGTAGAAGCGATTTCTAAAGCATTAACAACCACTGCTGTTTGTGGCTTAGCACGTTGTGTCAAAAAAGATATTGATGCAGTGTATCAATCAACAAAAGAGGCAGTAAAACCTAGAATACATGTGTTCTTAGCAACTAGCCCTATTCACCGTGACTCAAAACTCATGATGTCCAAAGAAGAAGTGTTAGCATCAATCAAAGAGCATGTTGCTTATGCTACAGAATATTTTGACGTCGTTCAATTTTCACCAGAAGATGCTACAAGAACGGAACTACCTTTCTTAATCGAATGTGTTCAAACTGCAGTTGATGCGGGAGCAAGTGTCATTAATATACCTGATACAGTTGGATTCAGCTACCCTACAGAATATGGCAAAATTTTTAAAACACTCCAAGAAAGCATTAAAACGAATCATGAAGTTATTTATAGTGCACACTGTCACGATGATTTAGGCTTAGCTGTTGCAAATAGTATGTCTGCAATTGAAAATGGTGCAAAACGCATTGAAGGTACTTTAAATGGTATTGGTGAACGTGCAGGTAACACAGCCCTTGAGGAAGTTGCACTTGGCCTATACGTTCGACAAGATCATTATGGTAATCAAACACAAATAAATCTCGAAGAAACTAAAAATACATCTGATTTAATAGCACGATATGCAGGAATTCGAGTCCCAAGAAATAAAGCTATTGTCGGACAAAATGCTTTTAGTCACGAATCAGGTATTCATCAAGATGGTGTTCTTAAAAATCCTGAAACTTATGAGATTATGACACCACAATTAGTAGGCGTCAAAACAACTGAATTACCGCTCGGTAAATTATCTGGTAAACACGCTTTTTCAGAAAAATTAGTTGCATTGGGGTATGATGTGGATGCTGAAGAACAAAAAGAACTATTTAAGCAATTTAAAACAATTGCTGATAAGAAAAAGTCTGTTACTGACAGGGATATACACGCTTTAATTCAAGGAACTGAACATGAACAAAATGCCATCTATAAAGTTGAAGCTCTGCAACTACAATTCGTCTCAAATGGACTACAAAGTGCTGTCGTAGTAATTCAAGATAAAGATGGAAATACGTATCAAGATTCAAGTATTGGTACTGGATCAATTGTTTCTGTATATAATGCAGTAGATCGAATTTTCAATCGCAAAACTGAACTTATAGACTATCGTATTGAATCTGTAACTGAAGGTACTG
The DNA here is from genome assembly GCF_017892545.1 of Staphylococcus sp. GDY8P67P. NCBI lineage: Bacteria > Bacillati > Bacillota > Bacilli > Caryophanales > Staphylococcaceae > Staphylococcus > Staphylococcus sp. GDY8P67P. The sequence continues at coordinate 5,649 of NZ_JAESLH010000033.1, read as the reverse complement.
ATGCACAAGCAGAAGTACATGTCCAAATTAAAATTGGAGATCAAATCGTTACTGGTGTAGGTATTGATCATGACATCTTATTAGCATCATGTAAATCATATGTTGAAGCACATGCTAAATACGTTTCTAATTCAGAAGTGAAAGAAGGTATTCACTCATGAGTTATAAGATTGTAGCACTTCCAGGGGATGGGATTGGACCGGAAATTTTAAATGGTTCACTAGAAATTCTTTCACAACTGAGTAATATCTATAATTTCGACTATGAAATAGAAACGCATGATTTCGGCGGTATTGCTATAGATAATCATGGTACGCCACTACCTGATACGACACTAAGTGCTTGTAAACAAGCAGACGCAATTCTATTGGGTGCTGTCGGTGGCCCAAGATGGACAGACCCTAATAATAGACCTGAACAAGGTCTGCTTGGTATTCGAAAAGCTTTAGGTCTATTTGCTAATATTCGCCCCACTACAGTAACGAGTGGTACCAGTCACTTATCACCTATTAAAAAAGAGCGTGTAGCTGGTACAGATTTTATTTTAGTGAGAGAGTTAACAGGTGGTATTTACTTTGGTGAACCAAAACATTGGAATGAGGATAAAGCTTTAGATTCCTTAACTTATACACGTACAGAAATAGAACGAATTGCAAGAGTTGCTTTTGATTTAGCTCAAAACCGTCGCAAAAAATTAACTTCTGTAGATAAGGAAAATGTACTTTCTTCCAGTAAATTATGGAGAAATGTAATAAATGATGTATCTAAAGACTATCCAGATGTTGAAGTTAATCATTTACTTGTAGATGCTTGTGCAATGCATATCATTACAAATCCTTCTCAATTTGACGTCATTGTAACAGAAAATTTATTTGGAGATATATTAAGTGATGAGGCATCTGTAATTCCTGGCTCGCTTGGTCTTTCACCATCAGCTAGTTTTAGTGAAAAAGGACCAAGACTTTATGAACCCATTCATGGTTCTGCACCTGATATTGCAAATAAAGATATAGCAAATCCATTCGGTATGCTTTTATCAGTGGTTATGTGTTTAAGAGAAAGTCTTAATGCACCAGAGGCTGCTCATAGATTAGAATCAGTTATTTATCAACTTATCGAAGATGAAAAAACAACTCAAGATCTCAATGGTAAGTATAAAACGACTGATATTTTTAAATTTATTAAACAAAATCTTTAAAAAGGAGGAGATGTCATATGGGTAAAACACTATTTGACAAAGTTTGGAATAAGCATGTCTTAACCGGTAAAGAAGGTGACCCACAATTATTATATATAGACCTACATCTTATACACGAAGTCACATCTCCTCAAGCTTTTGAAGGACTTAGACTACAAAATAGAAAGCTGCGCAGACCTGATTTAACCTATGCGACGCTGGACCATAACGTTCCAACAGTTGATATTTTTAATATTAAAGATGAAATTGCTAATAAACAAATAACAACGCTTCAAAAAAATGCCAAAGAATTTGATGTGCATATTTTTGATATGGGTTCTGACGAACAAGGTATCGTGCATATGGTTGGTCCTGAAACTGGACTGACACAACCTGGAAAAACAATCGTATGCGGAGACTCTCATACAGCTACACATGGTGCTTTTGGTGCTATTGCATTTGGTATTGGAACTAGTGAAGTCGAACATGTTTTTGCAACACAAACACTATGGCAAACAAAGCCAAAAAATTTAAAAATTGATGTTACTGGTAAACGACCTACAGGCGTATATGCAAAAGATATTATTTTACATCTTATTAACCAATATGGTGTTGATTTTGGTACTGGATATGCACTTGAGTTTTCAGGTGAAACTATTCGTAGTCTATCAATGGAAGCAAGAATGACGATTTGTAATATGGCGATCGAGGCTGGTGCAAAGTATGGGATGATGGCGCCTGATGAAACTACATTTGAATATGTAAAAGGAAGACCTTATGCAACAAACTTTGCATATGATGTAGATGAATGGCGTGAACTTTACACTGATGATGATGCAAATTTTGATAAAATCATACGACTTGATGTTTCTGATTTAGAACCACAAGTTACTTGGGGTACTAGCCCTGAAATGGGTGTTAGCTTTAATACACCATTTCCTGAAATTAATGATGTTAATGATGAACGGGCCTATAACTATATGGGACTAAAACCTGGCCAAAAAGCAGAAGATATTGATTTAGGTTATGTATTTTTAGGTTCTTGTACGAATGCTCGACTATCTGATCTAATAGAAGCAAGCCATATTGTAAAAGGAAATCAAGTGCATCCTAATATTACAGCAATCGTCGTTCCTGGTTCTAGAACAGTAAAGATAGAAGCAGAAAAATTAGGTCTTGATAAAGTGTTTAAAAATGCTGGATTTGAATGGAGAGAACCTGGTTGTTCAATGTGTCTTGGTATGAACCCTGACCAAGTACCTGCTGGTGTGCATTGTGCATCAACAAGTAATCGTAACTTTGAAGGACGCCAAGGCAAAGGGGCTCGAACACACTTAGTCTCCCCTGCTATGGCAGCTGCTGCAGCCATTAACGGGAAGTTTGTAGACGTAAGAAAGGTGGTTGTATAATATGGAAATCCAACCTATCACAACCTATACTGGTAAAGTTGTTCCATTATTTCATGATAATATTGATACTGACCAAATCATACCAAAAGTACATTTAAAACGAATTTCTAAATCTGGTTTTGGACCTTTTGCTTTTGATGAATGGCGCTACTTAGAGGATGGATCCGACAATCCAGATTTCAATCCAAATAAGCCAGAATACCAAGATGCCACGATTTTAGTAACTGGGGATAATTTTGGTTGTGGTTCGAGCCGTGAACATGCAGCTTGGGCAATTAAGGATTATGGTTTTGATATTATTATTGCTGGTAGTTATAGTGATATCTTTTATATGAACTGTACTAAAAATGCGATGTTACCTATCGTATTAAATGAAGAAGAACGTCAATACATTGCCAAAGCAGGTAAAGTCACTGTTGATTTACCTAATCAAACTGTGACTGCGAATGATAAAACATTTCACTTTGATATTGATGAAACGTGGAAAAATAAACTTGTTAATGGACTTGATGACATTGCTGTAACACTACAATTCGAAAATGAAATTCAAACATATGAAACGTCAAAAGCTTTTTAACGAAACTTAAATAAAGGTGTGAAATTTATGGCTGTCAAAACAACTGTTTCTTCAAAAGATATAGATGAAGCTTTCTTACAATTGAAAGATGTTGTTAAAGAAACTCCTTTGCAAAAGGATCATTACTTATCGCTTAAATACGATTGTGATGTCTATTTAAAAAGAGAAGACTTACAATGGGTTCGATCTTTTAAATTAAGAGGTGCTTATAACGCAATTATAGCGTTAAATGAAAATGATAGACAAAACGGAATTACATGTGCAAGTGCAGGTAATCATGCACAAGGTGTTGCTTACACTGCCAACAAACTTAATTTAAATGCTGTTATATTTATGCCAGTAACTACACCTCTTCAAAAGATAAATCAGGTGAAATTTTTTGGTGGTAGTAACGCTGAAGTTGTGCTTACCGGCGATACATTTGATGATTGTCTAAAAGAGGCACTTACGTATACTCAAGATAATAAAATGAATTTCATCGATCCATTTAATAACATTTATACAATCGCTGGCCAAGGTACGTTAGCTAAAGAAATTTTAAAACAATCTAAAGAGGATAACATTCAATTTGATTATTTATTCGCAGCTATAGGCGGTGGTGGGTTAATTTCAGGGGTAGGCACTTACTTCAAAGAACATTCACCACAAACTTCTATCATTGGCGTAGAACCTGCCGGTGCGAGTAGTATGTATGTCTCTGTTGTACTAGAAAATCAAATAGTAACTTTACCTGAAATTGATAAATTTGTGGATGGTGCATCTGTAGCAAAAGTCGGTGAAATCACATATGATATTGCCAAAAATGTAGTAGATGACTATATTCAAGTACATGAAGGCGCTGTTTGTTCAACGATCTTGGACATGTATTCTAAACAAGCAATTATTGCGGAACCTGCTGGTGCTTTAAGTGTTTCAGCATTAGAACAATATCGCTCAGAAATTAAAGGTAAGACAGTTGTTTGTGTTGTAAGTGGCGGTAACAATGATATCAACCGTATGAAAGAAATTGAAGAACGTTCTTTATTATTTGAAGAAATGAAACATTACTTCATTCTCAACTTCCCACAAAGACCTGGCGCATTAAGAGAATTTGTAAATGACGTACTTGGACCAAAGGATGATATTACTAAATTTGAGTACCTTAAGAAAAGTTCTCAAAATACAGGAACTGTCATCATCGGCATACAATTAAATAACCATCAAGATTTAGATAACTTAAAGTCGAATGTCAATGAATTCGATCCTTCCAATATCTATATTAACGAAAACAAAATGCTTTATTCACTATTAATTTAAAAGTCTAGCTTATGCTAGACTTTTACTTTATATAAAGTACCACTTGCAGTTCTTCGAACTGGAAGTTAAGCTCCTTTTACGTAAAAAAAAGACCCTTTCGGGTCTTGATTGCCTGGCAACGTCCTACTCTTGCGGAACGTAAGTCAGCTACCTTCGGCGCTAAGCAGCTTTCCTGACTTCAGACAAGCGCTCGCATCTTTCCTCAGTTTCACGCTTTCCTCACTCACTTACCGCTTGTAAGCTCATTTCGTCTCTCGTTTACTTCGTCAGCTTCAAACGCTTTCTTTTGTCAGTTTACAGTTCTTCGAACTGGAAGTTAAGCTCCTTTTACGTAAAAAAAGACCCTTCCGGGTCTTGATTGCCTGTAAAGTCACACTTCTTAATTTTAATTTTTACGTTTCACACTTATATATCTTATAAATTTATATGTTATTGGAATAGTGTGACTTATACATGAGCTTTAGCTCATGTATTCCTCTTTACCTACTCTTGCGGAACGTAAGTCAGCTACCTTCGGCGCTAAGAAGCATCCCTGACTTCAGACAAGCGTTCGTAAAGTACCACTCTCAATTTATTGAGATAGCGGTACTTATGCATGAGTTTTTGCTCATGCATTCCTTTTACTATTTCACGCTTTCCTCACTCACTTACCACTTGTAAGCTCGCTTCGTCTTTCGTTTACTTCGTCAGCTTCAAACGCTTTCTTTTGTCAGTTTACAGTTCTTCGAACTGGGAAGTTAAGCTCCTTTTATGTAAAAAAAGAGACCTTTCGGTCTCGGCTCATCCATCCTATTTACTTGCCTGTAAAGTCACACTTCTTAATTTTAATTTTTACCTTTGACACTTATATATCTTATGAATTTATATGTTATTGGAATAGTGTGACTTATGCATGAGCTTTAGCTCATGTATTCCTCTTTACCTACTCTTGCGGAACGTAAGTCAGCTACCATCGGCGCTAAGCAGCTTTTCTGACTTCAGGCAAGCGCTCGTAAAGTACCACTCTCAATTTATTGAGATAGCGGTACTTATGCATGAGTTTTTGCTCATGCATTCCTTTTACTATTTCACGCTTTCCTCACTCACTTACCGCTTGTAAGCTCATTTCGTCTCTCGTTTACTTCGTCAGCTTCAAACGCTTTCTTTTGTCAGTTTACAGTTCTTCGAACTGGGAAGTTAAGCTCCTTTTA